>JABDCE010000022.1:0-2853 GCA_013288285.1 Bacteroidota bacterium | reverse complement strand
TCGAGGTAGGTGAATTTCTTGTTTTCAAAAAAGGAAATATAGTTCTGTAGCATAAGCGGCAGGATGTCGCTATGAATAAGCGGACTGTAGCTGAAATCCACATTATCAAAGTAATGCTTCCTCAGGTATTCGTCCCTGCCGGCAACCGGGATACTGAGGGTGTTCATGCTTTGCCGTGCAGCAAGCAGGTGTGCGGTAAATGTATTGGGATGTGCTTTAATAGCAGCATTTGTCTGGTTTATCCGCATTTTTTTCAGCTCGCTGATCTCGGCGCCGATCTGTTTATAAAAATTATCAGAAGGGCTGTAATCGGCTTTCAGTTTCTCCAGCAGATCTGTTTTCCGTGCCACGGAACTGATGAGTTGTTCGTGGGTGTAATATAATTTGTTCTCCTCTGACTGTGAGAAAGACATAGTGCCGAGCAGCTGTTTCAGGTCGGCGGTCATCTCGATGTTTTCTTTATTGAAGATAAACCTGATGTAAGCGTTGTTATGCTTACTAAGAATAATAGAGTACATACCCACGGGCATATCGGGTTTCAATGAAAACTCAAAGCATTCTTTGTAGGTGTTTGCAGAATCAATAATTGTAAGTTGTTCCCCGGTCATGGAGGCCAGGTATAACCTGGTGTACTGCATATTTCTGATGCATCCCCGCAAAGAATAGCCCGTCTGTGCAAACGAAACGCTGGCAACAGCCAAACAGATTAATAATAAAAAGCTTTTTTTATTTACCATCAATAAAAAATAAACCGTTATAGGCAAACGTGAGACGTACTACTGCAGGTATGCCCGGCGGCGCAGTCAAAATTGGTATTGCAATGCAGACCGACTGCACATGCCGAGCAGGTGCCGCCACCACAATCAACATCTGATTCAGAGCCGTCCTGGCGGTGGTCAGTACATTGATTCGTAACGCAGGTAAGGCTTAATCCGTCGCAGGCGTTGCTCGAGCAGTCCCCGTCCGCCACGCAGTGAAGGCCGACGGAGCAGGCGGAACACGTACCACCGCCGCAGTCAACGTCTGTTTCAGAGCCGTCTTTGCGATGGTCAGAACACTGGCTTGTTACGCAGACAAAACTTACGGCGTCGCAGGCGCTGCTCGCGCAGTCCCCATTCACTACGCAGTGCAGGCCGGTGGCACAAGTGGCGCAGGTGCCGCCGCCACAGTCCACATCTGTTTCAGAGCCATCTTTGTGATGATCACTGCATTGACTTGCATCACAGACAAAACTTACGGCGTCGCAGGCGTTGCTCGTGCAGTCCCCGTTCACTATGCAAATTTTGCCGGTTGCACAGGTGGCGCAGGTGCCGCCGCCACAGTCCACATCTGTTTCAGAGCCATCTTTGTGATGATCACTGCATGCACTTGATACGCAGACAAAACTTAGGGCGTCGCACGCATTGGTCGTGCAGTCCCCGTTTACTGCACAAATTTTGCCGGTTGCACAGGTGGCGCAAGTGCCGCCGCCACAGTCCACATCTGTTTCAGTGCCATCTTTGTGATGATCACTGCATGAACTTGATACGCAGACAAAACTTAGGGCGTCGCACGCATTGGTCGTGCAGTCCCCGTTCACTATGCAAATTTTGCCGGTGGCACAGGTGGCGCAGGTGCCGCCGCCACAGTCCACATCTGTTTCAGCGCCATCTTTGTGATGATCACTGCATGGACTTGATACGCACACAAGACTTACGGCGTCGCACGCATTGGTCGTGCAGTCCCCGTTCACTATGCAAATTTTGCCGGTTGCACAGGCGGCGCAGGTGCCGCCACCACAGTCCACATCTGTTTCGCTGCCATTATGGATACCATCAGTGCAGGAGGGAGCTCCGATCGTTATGTTCACGTTTGCTGCGCTGGCAGCGCACGATGTAGTAATCGTCCACGTAAGTACATAAGTTCCCGTGCCTGTAAATGTGCTCGTGGGGCTTGATGGTGTGGTAATACTGCCACCTGTGCCGCTTGTTATGGTCCATGCTCCGGTGCCGGATACCGGCGTGTTGGCTGCAAGTGTAACCGAAGTACCGGAGCTGGTTTGATTAGATCCCGGGCTCGAAGTTGTGGGCTGGGGCACGCATGAGGTGGCCGCAACTTCGTACCAATTGCCGGCCCTGAATACATTAAGATTGCCGGTTGTAGTATTAAATATCAGCAGGCCGGCCTTCGGGCTGATAACTGCGTTTCGCTGGGCATCAGTCAATCTTGGCAGCAATAACCCTTTCGAAATGCTTCGCACTTCCAGCATTGCCGATGAGTCGGCTCTTGCTGTGTCCGCGGCTATTGCCATGCCCTGTGAGAAGCTCCGCATAGAAATGAGCATTAACGCAACCGCTAATAATATTCTGAAACGCATATGTGTGATAGTATAAATTATAAATGTATTACTGTCCAATCGATATATCCCTCTTCAGTGTTTGTTGTCAGACAGCATAAGATGAGGGTTCAAAGATAAGGTTTGCAATTTACAACCCTGAAATTATTTCCAATGCCTGGTGCAAAATCCAGTGCAAGACGTCTTTAAAACTATACTAAATAACATAAAAGCAAGGAGCTACGAATCAAACTAACTCCTTGAAATCAATTAATGTGCTCAGAACAGGAATCGAACCTGCACTTCCTTACGATAACCAGATTTTTGAGCCATTTGAATTGATGCTCTGCCTACCCACAAATTCTTCAAAAAATTTGTACCGGACAAAAAAAGAATTATAGACGAAATTGTATTCGAACTTGAATGGGTATTATTTTCAGAAGTATGAAAACTAAAAAATGATCTCAGCCGAATATTTTCACTCCTAAAGTTACTTTGGTTTTCATTTTGCACATTTCAAAATCTACAATCATATTGTC
>JABDCE010000021.1 GCA_013288285.1 Bacteroidota bacterium | reverse complement strand
CAAATTTCTCGTTTACACTTACCAATGCTAAACCATCCGAAAAGCTTTCAGCAAATTCATAGGTTATGTCAACTATCGCTTCACCACTCTTATCTATAAATCCATATTTCCCGTTCGATTTCACCAGGGCTATTCCCTCACTAAAGGATTCCACTTTCCCATACTTAGCTGGAATCACCTCTTTGCCACTATTATCAATAAAACCCCATTTTCGATTTAGTCTTATTGCTGCTAATCCTTCCCGAAAAAACAACACGTCCTCATATTTACCGGGAATATTTTGTCGTTTTGTTATGTCATAGAAACCAAGCCCGCCGTTTATGTTAACTATAACCAGTCCTTCTGTAATAAGACCGGCAAATTTTGGAGCGACTGGAATTTCCAATACTCCGGCGCTATCAATTAGGTGCCATCTGTCATATTTATAAAAGTGTGTGCCAGTATTAGTCTGCTCTGTCCATTCATCATGCTCATTTACAATTTCGGAAGATTCATAGATCCTTTTCCTGTACTCGCGCTCACCAACCGGATTACCCAGTTTGTCGATATAATATCCACGTGTAACGACGTGATAGTCATTGTGTACATTGGCGAATCCATTATTAAAAGATGATGCATCTGTAAATTGGAAGTCAATAATATTTTTGCCAGTTTGATCAATATAACCCCATCCTGGGTATTGCATACCGCGCTCCGAATCGTAAGACTCCAATGGCCGCACAGCAGCTAACCCTTCTGAAAATATTTCTACATCACGGTAGGCACAATCAATTATAATCTTTTTATGGCTATCGCAGTATCCCCATCTATTACCGTTGCGGTATGGGATTAAATCCGATAAATTGTCATTTGCCATGTTGATATATTTTTGTGATGGTCTAATAATTTATTGACGTTAATGTTGGTTAAAAGTGATGGGTCAATCGCCCTGTATGATAACGTCAGCATCTTTACGGTCATAAGTGAAGTATGAATGTGAATAGATCACTTTCCCTTCCTTCCTGCATATCATACTGTTCTTCTTTTTAATCATATACTCCGGATCATTGGGATCAACCGGCGCAAAAGACTCTTTAACTATAATTCTTCCGTTCTTAATTTCATCACCCGCTTGCAAGCCTGTTTCCATCATCAAGTTTATGTCGCCAACTAACATAGCATACCTGTCACCCTGCTTTACAATTATGTTATACTCTTCCGGTTCATCTATATCTGCTTCTATGCACCCTCCGCGCCCGTTGTCCATGACAATAACTCTTTCTTCGCATAAAACGATTTTACCGGAATTTATTTGGTCCAGCCTGATTTCTTCTATATTGGCAATAATAGGTGCCGGGTCATCTTTAGATTTAGCCTCATAATCGGCAATCTGTTCCGGTGTCATTTTCTTTTTCTCCTTTTCGGATAATTCAGGATACCAGAAGTGCTGACGGTAAATGACGAGACCATCGTGTCGTCTGCAAGGAATTTTTGTGCCTGTGCCATACACAATGTTCCCGTCAAGCCCTTTACCAAAAGAGTACTTAATGGCTATTCGCCCACCAATGTCCGTTCCAGCAGAAAACTTAGTTGTAAGAAATGAATTTGGGACAAATATTAGTGCCGCTATAAACTTTGGTTGGGCCATGTCAGCGGTCCTGGTCACTGACATTATTAATACGAGTGAAAGTGTTGGCGTTATGCTTTCTCTGATCACGACATCAGTTTGCTCTCCGTTGTCGGTGAATACTGGCACAACAAAACAACCAGTAATATTTTTTGTGACCTCTCTCAATTCGGAGGTGCGGGCCCGGGCAACTAACTTATTTGTAAGTTTTCTCTGTAGTTGCGTTACGTATTCCTTTTGGGCGCGTAGCCGTAAATTAGGATTGTTCATTCTGTGGTAGTTTGGACTTCATCAAAAAAATCGGGTGCAACCGACATCTTCCGCCGTCCAGGCCTACCACGGCCTTCAAGAACAGAAGCACAGCTACACCCTTACGGGTGCACTGCAGCTTACTCTGTTCTTGCCTTTTAACGTGGTAGTTTGGACGGCCAAGCGAGTACAGTGCGAAACCTTAATGTTATTTTTTATTTTCTTATAAGCAGATCATTTGACACAAATATACACCGATCCCTTCATAGTCAAGATGTGTCAATTAAATTTAAAATCCAACCAGTATCGTGGTATTAGCATCGATTAAAAAAGTTGTTCTTACATCAACACTTGTTACACCCGCTACACACAGGAGAAGCAAAATTTGCAGGAGTACAAACTTATTTTAAGTTATCGTTCACCAAGTAATCTGCAATATCCAATCCTTGCTCTTTTGCTTCAGCAGTAGCGATTCTCTCCAGGTAGTTAGAAACTGAGAACCCGGCAATATGTGAAAGCTCTCTTGCCTTTTCAGTCCACTTCTCATATCCGTTCAGATCAGGGAATAGAGTGATGTTCTTTCCCCTTAACACCTCGCATTTTTCGGCATTGAGCCCTGTCAGGCCACCGCATGCAAGCCAGATGTATTCCGGCATGTAGGCGCTTGCGATAATGGCGGTCTTTTCGGATTCGACTATTGCTATCGGTTTATTTGCTTCTGCTGGTAATAAGTGCTCACCGAATAAGCACTGTTTGAGGTTAAAATCAGGTAGTTTTAAGACACTGTGTATCCAATTCGGACTATGGTACCGGTCCTTCGATCTTCTACCGGTTAATGGGCTATAGTGTATTATTTTGCCGTCCCTGATACGGCCATTGATATCTACTTGCCAGAAGACTGTTGCACCATGCCAGTGGTTGGAAGTGCCAATATTATATGTACTTATTAACTTCGACCTAATCTCTTCAGCAAAAAGGTCAGATAGGAATGTAACAAAATTATTACACCCAGAGTTCTTAAGGCTTTCGCTAAAGGTCTCATATTCTATATACGAGGGATCTTTAACAGCCGCTCCGTATTCTTTGGGGCTAAGGTTATCATTACTGCCAGGTAAAAATGTCTGACCACAGGCATGGCAATACCCTTTATCGTCAAAGCCTATATAGGGTATAAACTTGCAGTCGTTATTACTCTTACCGCAGGGGCATTGCCTTACCCTGTACCTGTTTTTTTTATCAAACTCCAAGTTAGCCCTTGGAGTTTCTTTTATTCTAATCAAATTCATAGAAATGTTTTATTTTGTACTTCACCTGCTACACCAGGTACACTTTTGGGTACCCGGTGCAACAAGTGAAGGAAGTGAACTACTTTACAAACACTTTTCTATTCATATAAACAACGAACCCATAGTTTTTTCTTTCCATTTTAAAACCCTGCCTCCTGAGCCGGTCGCTGAATTTCCTTAAGCTGCATTTCATATAGCCGCATTCCTCACAGTAACCTTTATACTCTCCGTAGACAGTTTTTAAGTCCTTAAACTGTGACAAATCCTCCACCCAACCTTCCTCATCAACGAACATCAAAACCGAATCAGATTGCCGCTTATAATCGTCCGTTTGCTTTTCCACAACATCGGAATGCGTGAAGTTGCCTTCGGTTAATAGCCTGGCCAGCCCGGACAACATCCAGTTAAAAACGCCCGATAACTCGCTCCTGATTATCCTTTGGGATAGCTGCTTATCCTGCTCGGCTTCAGGGATGGTTACATCAAACGGGATGATCAGGAATCGCCGGAAAAACGCATGGGTCTGTTCCACCTCTTTGGGTAGTTCATTGCAGTTGAAAATCAGCTTTGCATACTTAGTAAGTGTAAAAGGATTGCCGTATGGTAGCCGGGCATGGATAGGTTCACCGGAAACCAACGCCTTAAAGGATGCTGATTCCAGTTTACCGTTGATTTCCGATGCGTAGTTTACGAGCTTATCCGCAAGCATTGCACGGTAATATCCACTCTCATCAGTCAAAGACTGTAACGAATAGCTACAGACATTCTGTGAGCCAAGCAACGCATTTACTATATCAAACAGCACCGACTTGCCGTTTGCGCCACTACCATATATGAGCAGCATCTTTTCTAGCTTCAACACACTCGGCCTGACAAACAAATAGGCAAGGTATTCTGCGAGTATCTTCTGCAGGATCGGGTCAGGCAACACATGATTTAGATAGGTGTGGAATAACGGCGCATCGGCCGATGGGTCATACTCAAACGGTAACTGATAAGTTAAGAAATCAGCAGGCTCCGGGCTGCGTAGTCTCTGTGCATCGGCTCCTATTTCAAAAGTGCCGTTCTGTAAGTTGATAAGCACTGTATCGCTATCCGGCTCCGGCCTGTGCAAATTCGCCGCCGAAAGGAATTGTTTATACAGTTGTTCCCTGTACTGGTAATACCGGGCGTTGTGTCTATCTATACCCATGCGTTCGGCGGCTCTCCCTAAAAAGACCTGAAACGTCGGCTCATCGATCGCTTTCCAGTACGCACGGTTGTATAGGTAAATAGCCTCGTTGTTCGTACATAACCCCCAGCTATTATTGCGAGCGGTGATCAGTACCTGTTCAATGCACGTAACGAGATAGTGTTTGTTACTTAGCTTGTCGTTGCCTGTGGTCTCGGTCAGTTCTCTAAAATCTACCGGCTGTATCCCATCAAGTAAGGTGTCCAGTAGTTCCTCATGGTTAATCGGCTCAAATTCCTGCTGCGCTTTACTTTTTGACGTACCTTTGGCGTGTCCTTCCCCAGACGTAAATTTTGCTCCGTTCACGATCTACCTCCTTTATTTTTCAGCGTTACATAATTCGTTGCTTCGGCCTCAATCTCCACATTGGTTTTAACCCGATTACTCAGGAGCCAAATATCAATACTCATCTTATCGAAATAGATATTTTTTCCATTTGGCTTGGAATGCGGTATTATGCCGCCACTGGTAAGTTTGTACAAATACGATTTGCTGAAACCGGTATAGCACACCACGTCGTCAAAGGTGAGCACGGTCTTACCTGACAGCATAGCGGATTGAATATTATCGAGCTTGCTGTGGATAGCCTGCAGATCTTGCAGGGTAATACTTTTCCTGTTCATTTTCTATGAATTAAGAGTTAGAAAAGAACAGTGGCCACTGTTACCACTCCGTTCTGAAATGGCAAGCCAAATGTCCGACGCAATGCAGGAAATGGAGAAAATTAGTAATGGCATAAAACGGCCTGAAAGCCGTTACAGGTAAATATTTCAAAGCATTATTAAAGTAAAATTGGAAACAACCAAAGTCATAAAAAAGGCAAAATCGGAAATATTTATTTTCGTAATTCTTCAATGAACCTAAAGTAGGGTGCCAGCTTATTGCTATTGCGATACTTGTATTGCATCTGTCGGGTAAACAAAATTTGATACCTATTCTCAAAAAATGGCTTACAGGTCTTTGTTATCCAAGTTTCAAAATTTCTCTTTTGTAGAAAATACCTCCTAACAATAAGTTTATTTATAAATGCGGCGCATTCATCTGATGTTTTTATCCATTTTCCGTGCTCATTAAAGTAGCCATCATCGATTAATCTATTCTCAAGCTCAATAAATTTATCGATCACATCACTACTCAGAACCTGACTAAGAGCAGCCTTTGAAAAAGACGGGCGATCACTCATTTTCAATTTTTTTTCAACCAGGTTAGGCTCTACAGCATTTTCATTATTGTTCGTTGTTGTGTAGCTTTTCTTCGGAGGTACGGCAGCTAAATAGTCTCTTCCCTTTTGCGTAATGCCATAAGCTGAGGTGGAAGGATAGCCATTCTCATCTGCAAAAAAATTATACAGAGCAGGTGATACTTTGGCCGGGTTTCCACCAATATAGGATTCAATCACCATCTCTTCTACCCAATTGCCCACTTGCTCCAAGGTATCGGTTAAGTTGTTGGTTAACCATGCCGATTTATAAATAGAAATATCAACATGCATTGGAAATAACCCATTTAGTTGCCGCAGAATATAAAGCTGAAAGGCGTTAAGGTGTCGTTTCATATCAAACTATGAGTTTCAAAATTAGAGATGCTTAAATTTGGGGTAGACTATTTACTGCATTTCTTTTCAGTTCTTCGGCTATGTGTGCGTATCTTTGCGTATATTTAAGTGTACTGTGCCCCAATAATTTAGCAACTATTGTCACGTCTGTTTTATAATATATTAAATTTGTCGCAAATGAGTGCCGAGCACAGTGCCAAGTGATGTGTTTTCCCAACTCAGCTTTGTTAACCCAATTCTTTAGCGATTTAAGTGCCCCGGCATTACTTGGCAGGGTAAACACAAGATCTTGCGGTTCCCCTGCATCTGGTAGCATTGAAAGGGCTGTGCTGTTCAAGTTAACAACTGTCTCGGTATCTGTTTTGGCCCTAACCTTGGTAAGTAGCAAGTTTCTAAGATTTATGTGCTTCCATTTTAACTCTTTCACATCAATCCAACTTAGTCCGGTAAAACAACAAAATAAAAAGGCATTCCTTATCTCAGTGTTGGTTATCTGTGTCCCAGCCAATATCTTAATCTCTTCAATGGTAAGAACATCCTTTACTATGCTATCATCCCGCTTGATGCTAACGTCCGCCGCCGGGTTACTTAGGATCACCTTCTCCCTTACCGCTTGTTTAATCATCTTCTTAAATCGCTTGAAGTAACTGCTTGCCCCTTCGCCCTCCGACGTATCGCTCAAATACTCCGCGTACTTATGGACAATGTTTTCGGTAAGTTGCTTCATCGTGAGGCTTTTAATGCCCTCTTTCTTCATGAAGTCTTTGAACCGGTTACGTGCACCTTCCATATTCCTTTTGTCTTTCTTCGTATACTTCTTGATGTAAGTTTCAAAATAATCCAGGAAGTCAACATTACTTTTGAACGATGCCAATACATCATAACCCTGGCTTACAAGTTCCTGCGCTCTCTTTATTGCAATATTTTCAGCCAGTTCAAGGGTTTCTTTATTGTGTTTTCGGTCAACTGCATTGGTAGCTTTATACAATTTGCAGTCATTGAGGTATTCTTTATGCCTCTTTTTGTTGTGGTATACATCAAGATAAAGTGATATACTACCATCGCTATTCGGTTTCCTTCTTAGTGTAACGCTCATGATATCTGTATTTTCGTTTGTTTGTGTTTGGTTGGATAAAGGTAAGTAAACTAAATTTGTCCCCCAACTCCGGGGGGACACAGGAGGGACAAAATGTGTGAAATGATAGGAAATTTAAAAATAACGAATGTCAGGAAAGTATTGATTTTACTGCATTTTAGGCATAAAAAAACCCTCCTTTCGGAGGGCTTAGTGCCCCAGACGGGAATTGAACCCGTACTCGCCTTGCAGCAAACAGGATTTTAAGTCCTGCGCGTCTACCAATTCCGCCACCAGGGCATTATCATTTCCGGCGGTAAACAATCCCGGAAAAGCCATAAACAAAAAAGATTCCAAACCACCGGCTTGGAATCTTTTGAGCGGAAGACGAGACTCGAACCCGCGACCCCGACCTTGGCAAGGTCGTGCTCTACCAACTGAGCTACTTCCGCATACTTTGGTAAGAACTAACCCCTCGGCTTGTGTGCTTTGGGAGTGCAAATATAGAGGTTGGTTTCACAAAAAACAAACTGCAAACGAAAAAAAGTAAGTATAATTTGACAATTAGATAATTCGGCAATTTGCCAATTCGAGAATTTGATAATTTGACAATTCGGCGATTCGACAATTTGAGAATTCGACGATTTGAGAATTTGGGAATTTGAATTATATGAAATGGCTGAGGAATCTTATTTTTGCGGACTATTACAGTTGGCAGTTGCCCAATTCCGGGTGGCTAATCCCAAATTACTCAACCACAATGTCTTCACCCTTCATATCGCTGGTAAAAAAAGACCTCCTTATGGAGTGGCGGCAGAAGCACACACTTTTCGGAGTGCTGCTGTATGTGGGCGCTACGGTATTTGTGGTGTACATGATGGCCGGCCAGCCCGAAGCAAGGGTGTGGAATGCCTTGTTCTGGCTTACCCAGTTATTTGTAGCGGTGAACTCTGTAGCTAAAAGCTTCCTGCAGGAGCATCCCAACCGTTTCCGTTATTACTTCACCGTAGTAAAACCTACTACCTTCCTGCTGGCCAAGATGCTGTATAGTATTACCATTATGCTCATTATGAGCTTAGTCAGCCTATTCCTATACTACATCATGCTGGGCTGGCCGCTGGAGCAAGGTGGATTGTTCGTGGTTATCGCCATTACAGGCAGCATCAGCTTGTCTGCGGTATTTACCTTTCTATCGGCTATTGCGGCAAGGGCGCAGCAGAATGCCGCGCTTATGGCCATACTAGGCTTTCCGCTGGTGACGCCTGTATTGATGATACTGAGCAAGCTGGCGCTGTCGGCGCTGTCGCCAGTTTATATACCTGGCTGGTGGGGCCTGGCGGTCATACTTATCGGGATAGATATATTGGTTATAGCCCTGGGGATCATCTTATTTCCCTTCCTGTGGCAGGAGTAGATTATTGTTCCTTTTCTTTCTCCCACTTCATTCTACCCTCGCCCGCAAACACGTGGCGCTCACTGTGGTAAGATGAACGTACCAGCGGGCCGCTCTCCACATAATCCAGGCCCATTTTATAGCCTTCCTCACGGAAGAAAGCAAACTCATCGGGGTGTACGAAACGCGCTACCGGCAGGTGTTTCTGGCTGGGTTGCAGGTATTGGCCCATGGTCACTACATCGCAGCCGTTATCGGCCAGGTCTTGCAGCGACTGCAGCACTTCTTCCTTTTCCTCTCCCAGGCCCAGCATGATGCCGCTCTTGGTGCGCATACCGCCATCTTTAAGCCTGCGGATCACTTCCAGGCTGCGGTGGTATTTAGCTTGTATCCTTACCTTGCGGGTAAGTCTTTCCACTGTTTCCAGGTTGTGCGACACTACCTCTGGCGCTACGTCTATTATGCGCTGCAGATTATTCCAGTCGCCCTTAAAATCAGGTATCAGTGTTTCCAGTGTGGTATCGGGGTTCAGTGCGCGTACCGCTTTTATGGTATTGGCCCATATTTCAGAGCCTCCGTCCTTTAGTTCGTCCCTGTCTACTGATGTGATGACCGCATGTTTCACCTTCATGAGGTAGATGGCCTCCGCCACACGCTGCGGCTCATCCCAGTCCACAGGCTCCGGTCTGCCGGTGGCTACCGCGCAAAACCCACAGGAACGGGTACAGATATTGCCCAATATCATGAAGGTAGCTGTGCCTTCACCCCAGCACTCGCCCATATTTGGGCAATTGCCGCTCTCACAGATGGTATGCAGCTTGTGGGTGGTGACCAGGCCGCGAACGTGCCTGAAATTCTCGCCCATGGGCAGCTTTACCCGCAGCCAATCCGGCTTTTTTACTCGCTTTTCCGCAGTAGTATCTATAGAACTGACAATGGGCAACTCTTGCATAATCAGTGTAAAATTACAACCCTTAGTGTAGTTGGCAAAATAATCCTTACCAGCGACGGCCAAACTGGGCCGCAATGAAGAAGTCGACAAAGTATGGTACGCCCTTATCGTTAGCCATTATAGGTATGGCCTGGGAATAATACTCGACATTTACGCCTGCCTCTACAGCTAACACATTTTTACGATTGGTAGAAAAATCGAAATGTAAGGCTGATTTGTAATGTCCGCCGGGAATGAACTTTATCTGGTCGAGGCCCTTGGTGAAGCCTGCGCTCCCTTCTATAACATTCTGGTCGAGGAAGTCGGCCTGTGTGGCATCTGAATATTTTATGGCACTGGGGTCGGTATACACATTGATATAGTATGGCTTCAGCAGCCCCAGAGACGCCCCCAGCACATTTACCCAGTGTATAGACACAGATCCCGGATCGGGCTTGCCGGCAATAAGTGTGCGGAAACCTATGCCCAGCTTGAATGCGTAAAAGTCATTGATCTTTCCATATACATACTTGCTCGGGTTGCCGGATGGGTCGTTTCCATCAATTTTCTGCTCCCTGGCGTCTTTCTTTTCGGTAAACTCCAGTTGCCAGAAAGTCTCATTGTAAAACATGTCGCTTTGCCTCGGATTTTTCGCTTTTATTTTCCCAAGATCAGTATATATGCTCCAGCCGTCTGTATTGAGCCTTATACCTGCGCTCCATTCATGGTTTAATGGTTTGGGGCCTTTGGGTTTGATGGGAACGGGGACCTTCGCTTTTTTTACAGTATCCGGCTTCGGTGCGGATTGCGCAAACGAAGACAGGCTTGCAGTGCAGACCGCAACGATCAAAAAAGTTACTCTGAATAGGCCCTTCATATTTGAAACAAACCGAAAGTTACAATAAATTTCCTATATAGTGAATCGGTATCCCGTATTTAACAACTAAATTTGCATAAAAATATTGCCATGACTTCTAAAGTTGTATATACCGGCAGCCTGCGTACAGAAGCTACTCACCTGCGTTCAGGCAGCATTATAGAAACTGACGCCCCGGTGGATAACCATGGAAAAGGAGAGCGCTTCTCCCCTACTGATATCGTAGCCACAGCCCTCGCCTCATGTATACTCACTACACTGGCCATAGCTGAGAGTACCCACGACATAAACATAGATGGCGCTATCTGCGAAGTAGAGAAGATAATGACATCGAACCCGAGGAAAATAGGTGAAATAAAGATAACGATGAGCTTTCCCGGCTGTGGGCCTTATACCGATAAGGAGAAGATAAAAATAAAGCACATTGCCGATACCTGCCCGGTAAGCCAGACACTGCACCCCGACTGCAAACAAACGATCATTTATAACTGGCCGTAGGCAATACTTAGACCGCTTTCAGGATGTTGAGCCCTACTGTGCACTCCAGGCATCGCTTGGAGCCACAGTAGTTGTTGTATAACTGAATGAGTGCCTGTGACTGCGCTGCACTAGCGGCTTTCCAGCCGTTTTCCGCCCACATAGTAGTGATGTTGTTCTTCTCCGCAGGTACCGCCTCCAGCAACTGTAATGCTTTCTCCTGCAAATCACTGGTACCCTGTTTTGCTGCATAGAGAAACTGTATGGGCGCAATGGTATTGATGATGATATTCTGTATGGAGGTTTTACCCAGCGATTTAGGTGTGGCTTCCTTCTGCGCCACGTCAAACTGGAAATGGGTGTCCCAGTAGCTGCTTGCCGTCACATCCAACAGTGGCGCTATCTCCTTTACAGAGTGGGTCTCGATGATCTGGGAGAACAAATGCACCGACTTATGAATGAGCGCCGCAAACTGGGCAATGCGTATGGTAGGAAAATTGGCGGGCCGCATACGCAGGAACTTCCACAGATGGCCGGGTATAGGCGTAAGGTTGTATTTCTTGCGCAGGTAGTCATATTCTTTCTGTAGCAGTCGTGGGTATTCATCGGTAAAGTCACCTTCCAGCATACCTGCCTGCCCAAAGAGTAAGGCTTCTATCTGGTCGAGGTGCTCTCTTTGTTTTACCGGCAGATTCAAGGGCAGAGATTGCGCCAAGAGCAAAAAGGGTGTGGCATTTGTCTTAAACCCGAAGTTAGCTGCCATGCGCCAGTAGAGCAGGTTACGCCAGTCTTCAGCGGCATTTTCCAGCAGCACGTTCCAGTCGCCCAGTTTTTGTTCCCACCGCTCTGCCAGCAGGCGGCTCAGCCAACCCTCCTTGGTTATCTCCCGCACCTTCGTATGCTGCCCTGCACACGGCAACGGCTGTGGCGACTGCATCAGTACAGCATACTTATTGATCAGTTCGTGTGTTACTCCGGGTTTCAGCACCAGTACCGGCGTATTGCCGGCCACATTGGCCACATCATTCTCGTATACCACATGCAGTATCAAATGTTGATATGCAGCGTCATTCTGGTGACCGTGTTTCAGCCAGTCGCTGCTCTTTATGTGTAGTTCTATATTGCCCACCAATATAGTATTGCCCACCTTGATCTTGGCCTCTAGGAAATCAGGACCCGCATCTCTGTTCAGCCTGCCGCTATGCATTATGGTAAGCGGCTCACCATCTACAGTATGCAGGTTAGTTACTTTATACAAACTATGCTGCCAGATAAACTGGAATAAGGCTTCGTTCATGATGGTATTGTTAATCGGTCTTTAAAAAAACACTGCCATTTCTTTCTGGTACTTCATTGCCTCTACATTGGCCCGCTCTGCAAAATCAGTCCCCGTGCTGGCGAAGATGATGCCACGTGATACATTGATGAGCACACCTGCATCTTTATTAAAAGCATTGCGGCACACAGTATCTACATCACCCCCCTGCGCGCCTACGCCCGGCACCAGGAAGAAATGCTCCGGCAACAGTGCCCTCACTTCCTGTAGCTGCTCTTTGCGGGTGGCGCCTATTACAAACATCGTATTCTCCGGTGTGCCCCACGATGCTACCGTTTTTAGTACTTTCTGATACAGTAGTTCGCCGCCGCATTGCTGCAATTGAAAATCTGCGCTACCGGCATTGGAGGTCAGCCCCAGCACTATAGACCACTTACCTTCAAACTGCAGGAAGGGCTTTACACTATCCTCACCCATGTATGGTGCTATCGTCACGCTGTCGAAAGGGTAGGTATGAAAGAAGGTACGCGCATATTGTTCAGATGTATTGCCTATATCGCCACGCTTTGCGTCTGCTATCGTAAAAATATCTTTGGGTATATATTCCAGCGTCCGTTGCAGGCTTACCCAGCCGGGTATACCCTGTGCTTCGTAGAATGCTGTATTGATCTTGTACGCAACAGCATCGTCTTTCGTAGCATCTATGATGGCTTTATTGAAAGCAAAGGCGGGGTCTTCTTCCGTTAACAGGTGTTTGGGTATTTTGGCCAGGTCGGTATCCAGGCCCACACACAGCACCGACTTCTTCTTAAAAATGATGTCTCTTAATTGCGAACGATTCATGGCTTAAAGGTAAGGAATGGATTGAAATGTAAAACTGTGGAGGCTGGCCGCTTATCGAAAGTCACCTCAAACAAAAAGCAAGCGTAGAAACGCTTGCTTAGTTATGTTCATAGTGTGAGAGCTGGAGATATGGGACTCCAAAAGTTTAGTTAAGTGGTATAGCGCTGTCCGTTTTCGCCGGACTTTTCTTTTTTGTTATTGCATATAGTTCATCCCGCGGAATGAGATTAAACAGTATATTTTTCTTCGCCATCATTTCGTGTGTGGTATACTCCAGCGCTTTTTTGCCATTCCCTGTCCGGTGTGCGGATATGGACTGAAAAGAATCCATCTTAATAGAGAATATCAGTCCGTCAATCGACTTAATGATCTCATCAAGCCGGTCAGACTTATCGGTGTCTACTACAATATTTGCCTGTCTCTTAAACATAAAATGTTAGTTTTTATCTGTTAATCATTAACACTTCGACAACAAAATAAATGAAAAGAATCGTAAGAAACAAATGATTAACAAAATTTAATGAAAATAATACCTAACAAACCATTGCAATCCAAATTACAAAATAATAATACAATTCAATAACCACAAAAATTTGATTAACAACCTATTGTGTATTCTATTTACAGCATAAAATAAATAAGTGATCGACAACTAATTACTTTCCTTTATTTACGTGTTACCACTAATTTCGGATTTTCATTCAGTTGATATCACCAACCTACACACAGCCGGTCTAAAGCATTATCTTCTCACCACCGTGTGTATAAATTGTTTATCGTTATTAATCTGCGATAGATTATTTTGCAGTCCTTAAATTTCTGAGTGTAGTATAATGGATGAACAGAATGAATTTGCCGGGAAGAACACGGTAATGATAAATGACATGTATCAGAGCTGGTTTCTCGACTATGCCAGCTATGTTATCCTGGAGCGGGCGGTGCCTGCTGTAGAAGATGGGCTTAAACCCGTACAGCGGCGCATACTCCATGCCATGAAGGAAATGGACGATGGCCGGTTCAATAAGGTGGCCAATATTATTGGCCAGTCCATGCAGTACCACCCGCATGGCGATGCCTCTATCGGCGATGCCATAGTGGGCCTGGGACAAAAAGACCTGCTGATAGAAACACAGGGAAACTGGGGCGATTTTCGCACGGGCGATAGCGCTGCAGCCGCACGTTATATTGAGGCCCGTCTATCTAAATTTGCACTCGAAGTTGCCTTTAATGCAAAGACCACCTCATGGCAGTTAAGTTACGATGGTCGGAAAAATGAACCGGTTACACTGCCAATGAAGTTTCCATTGCTGCTGGCACAGGGCACGGAGGGCATAGCAGTGGGCCTGAGCACCAAGATACTTCCCCATAATTTTTGTGAGGTAATAGATAGCGCCATAAAGCACCTGAAAGGCAAAAAGTTCGAGCTATACCCTGATTTTATGACCGGGGGCATGGTAGATGTTGCTAACTACAACGATGGCGCCCGTGGCGGAAAAGTGCGTGTTCGCGCCCGTATAGAGGAAGTAGATAAGAAGACCATCATCATCCGCGACGTGCCTTATGGCATTACTACTACCCAACTGGTAGACAGTATCCTGAAAGCCAATGAAAGCGGCAAGATCAAAATAAAAAGCGTTACCGACAATACGGCAAAAGATGTGGAACTGGCGGTACAATTGGCACCGGGCGTATCTACCGACCAGACCATTGATGCCCTTTACGCATTCACGGATTGTGAAATATCCATATCGCCCAATGCTTGTATCATCATTGCCGATAAGCCACACTTCGTGGGTGCAAGCGACCTGCTGAAACACTCGGTGGAGCATACGAAGCACCTGCTGCTTCGTGAGCTGGAAATAAAGCTGGCAGAGCTCAATGAAGACTGGCACTACTCGTCACTCGAGAAGATATTCATAGAGAAGCGTATATACCGTGATATTGAAGAGCAGACTACCTGGGAGGGCGTGCTGAAAGCTATTGACGATGGCCTGAAGCCATACAAAAAGAAGTTTCGCCGTGAGATCACGCAGGAGGATATTGTTAAACTCACTGAGATACGCATCAAGCGCATTTCAAAATTTGATGCATTCAAGGCCGATGAGCATATCAAAGGTGTAGAAGCAGACATAGAAGAGGTAAAGAACAACATAGCCAACCTCAATGATTTTGCGATAAAGTACTACGAAAACCTGCTGAAGAAATACGGAAAGGGCCGGGAACGTAAGACAGAGATACGTCCGTTTGAGACCATACAGGCCAACGCAGTTGCTATTGCCAACACTAAGCTGTATGTGAACTACAAGGAAGGATTCATTGGCACCAGCCTTAAGAAAGATGAGTTTGCTTTTGATTGTTCAGATCTTGACAACATCATCGTATTCCGTAAAGACGGAAAAATGGTGGTTACCAAAGTTGCTGAAAAGAACTTCGTAGGTAAAGACATATCATACATCGCCATTTTCCAGAAAAATGACGAACGTACTACCTACAATATGCTGTACATGGACGGTAAGTCGGGCATTACCTATGCCAAACGCTTCAACGTGACGGGGATAACGCGCGATAAGGAATACGACCTCACCAAGGGCAACTCCGGAAGCAAGGTGCAGTACTTTTCTGTAAATCCAAACGGTGAAGCGGAAGTGCTGCAGATCACCCTATCGCCGGGCAGTAAGGCGCGCACCAAAGTATTTGATTTTTATTTTGAAGAACTGGAGATAAAAGGCCGTAGCGCCCAGGGCAACCAATTAACTAAGTATCCTGTCCGCAGTGTCAAATTCAAAGAAAAGGGCCGCTCTACCCTGTCTGCGCTCAAAATATACTATGATGAGACCTATGGCAGGCTCAATAAAGAAGGTAGTGGCAGATTGCTGGGCCGGTTTGATGAGAAAGATCGGATAATAGTATTTTATAAAGACGGTACTTACGAGCTGACAGACTATGAAATGACCAACAGGTATGATACTGACAATATCATGCTGATAGAAAAATTCAGCCCCAAAAAGACAGTGTCGGCTGTTTATTACGAGGCAAAGTCAAAGCAGTTTAATGCAAAACGGTTTGTGATTGAAAGCCAGACGTTGAAAACAAAGTATTCGTTCATTAAAGACGGCGAAGGCAATTATCTGAAACTTGTTACAACGCAGACTGAACCGGTCATTATCATCAGGACAGGAAAGAAAAAAACAGACTTAAAAGAAGAAAAAGTAGCAATTAATGATACGATAGATGTTACCGGCTGGAAAACCATTGGTACCTATATCGCGAGCGATGATGCTAAGGAAATAGTGCTGGTGCCTGAAATAAGCGAGGAAACCGGGGAACCGGATGCCCCCACGCTTTTTTAAGGTCACCTGCGGTGGAATGAATTTTTTGTAAAATTTACTACCTTCACAAAGTAATTGATAAGTATAGCAAGGATTGCCAGATGAAAAAAATAGAACTCGAAATAGTAGCTTTATCTCATAGTATTACACAAACTCATTCTTACGCTGTGGTGCTGGGCGAGGTAGACGGCCTTCGTCGTTTACCCATCGTCATCGGTGGTTTCGAAGCGCAGGCTATCGCTGTGGCGCTGGAACGCATGCAGCCCAGCCGCCCGCTCACCCACGATCTGTTCTCTAATTTCATGACCACCTTCGGCATAGAGCTTACGGAAGTGGTGATCTACAAACTGGAAGAAGGTATATTTTTCTCTAAACTGATGTGCCGCCACGATGGCGATAAAATAGAAATAGACTCCCGTACATCTGATGCCCTGGCACTGGCCGTGCGTGCCAATTGTAAGATCTATACCTACGAAAAAATACTGGAAGCAGCAGGCCTCTACCTCGAACAATCAGAGACCGGCGAACCTGCAGGCGATTCTGCCGCTACAGCAGTACCCGTAAGCAGCCGTGTACCTGATACCGATATGAAGGGCATGAACCTTGAAGATCTGGAAAAACTGCTGCACACCGTTCTGGAACAGGAAGACTATGTACGCGCCATCAGCATCCGGGACGAGATAAACAGCCGCAAAAAGAAATAACCCTCCATCATATTAAACCTTTTTATACAAATAAAGTCTAATCATGACATTTGTATGAATTTGTATTACACGTTTATACACTGAAGTATGATAACTTTGTTATTGTCAGTATTTTAAATCGGCAGGTATGAAAAAGGCGTTATTCATTTTCGGTGGGGTTTTATGCTTTGTTCTTTCCACTGCTTATGGGCAGAGAAAGTGTGGTATCGAAGATCTGAAAGCCGCAATGATCGCGAAAGACCCGTCATGGGCCGATAAATTTGAACAGCAGCGGGCGTCGCTCCAGGGTATTGCAGATAACTATCTCCAGGCTCATTCATCTTCTGCCGCTAAGACTACAGACGTATCCGCCATACCGGTCATCTTCCATATTATGGTCGATGCCGACCAGCTTGCCCAGATGGGCGGTTACGCAGGCATAGCGATCCGTTGCGATTCGCAGATCGCAGTCCTCAATCGTGATTACAACAGGCAGAATGCCGATTCAGTAAATATTCCATCCGGGTGGAAATCGCGGTATGGCAATGTAGGTATTCATTTTGCACTGGCGCATACACAGCCTATTGGCTGGGGAACACCCGGATACGAGGTGCTGCTGTTGCCTACGCCGGCGTTAACAACACCGCTTACACCGGCAGGCTTTTATGTAGATGCTTATGGCGATTATTCCAGTGCCAAGAGCACCTCTTCAGGTGGCCTGGACGCATGGGATGTTACCAAATATCTGAATGTATGGTGTTTCTGCTATGCCGATGCTACCGGCAATCTTGGGCTATCTTATCCAAAGTCGTACACGACCCCAACAACACTTAATGACGAAGGTGTTACAATCACTTACCTTGCATTAGGCACTACATCAAATGCTATAGATCTCATCTTCCCCCCTGCCGGCCAGTATAATGAAGGCAGGACACTGACCCATGAGATCGGCCACTTTTTTGAGATATGGCATACCTGGGGCGATGATGGTGGCGGATGCCCATGGGGTAGTGGCGCAGATGATGGCATTGCCGATACCCCACCCGAGTCGAACCACAAATATGGTATACCAACCGATACCATCCCCGGAGGAACGGTTTATGACGCATGTAAAGATAGTAGCGGAGTCCTGATGCAGCCCATTGGCGTATCTACCCTCGACTACATGAATTATACCGATGATCCTGCCATGTGCTTATTCACGGTGCAGCAGGCAGCCGTAATGGCGTCTATGGTAGCACCAGGTGGCGAGAGCTACAGCCTTACACAAAATCCTTCCTTGCTCCTTTGGCCTGCCGATGCAGGCGTGACTCCGGTAGGAATGAACGAAAACCTAAATATATCGCCTAACCCTTCAAGCGGGGCAATTAATGTATCGTTTACCAGTACTACCGATCAGCTAAAACAATTAACTGTGGCAAATCTACTGGGCCAGCAGGTATACAGCCGGCAGATAACAGGTACACCACAAGACGTTTATTCTATAGACTTATCAGCAATGAGTAAGGGTATTTACTTCGTTAAGTGTAACTTTGCTTCCGGAAATAACATTACCCGGAAAATTTTGTTACAATGATCGTGAAGCAAGGGCTTACAGCAATATTCAAACAAGCAAACTTAGATACCAATCTCCTGCGTATAGCAGAAAAAGTACAAAATGAGGAACGCCTGACTGAAGAGGAGGGCGTTCTTTTATTTGAAAAAGGTGAACTGGCTTTTGTCGGCGCACTGGCCAACCATGTGGCCGACCGCCTGCATCACGGCAAGGTCTATTTCAACCGCAACTTTCATATAGAGCCTACCAATGTATGCGTATTCACGTGCAATTTCTGCTCCTATTCCCGGCAGTACAAGCATAGGGATGACGGATGGGAACTGGGTATGGAACAGATGATGGACATAGTGCGCAAATACGACGGCCAGCCGGTTACAGAAGTACACATCGTAGGTGGCGTACATCCCAAAATGAACTTTGAGTTCTTTTGCGAATTGCTGAGTAAAATAAGGGCGCACAGGCCAGAGCTGCACCGGAAAGGATTTACGGCAGTGGAGCTCGACTACATGATACGTAAAGCAAAGCTGACCATAGAAGAAGGCATGCAAAAACTTAAAGAAGCAGGGCTGGAATCTATGCCGGGCGGCGGCGCAGAAATATTTCACCCCGAGGTTCGCGAGGTTATATGTGCAGACAAGGTGGATGCTGATGGGTGGCTGAAAATTCATGAAACGGCGCACAACCTGGGTATGCACTCCAATGCTACTATGCTTTACGGGCATATTGAGAACTATGGGCATCGCATAGACCACATGAGCCGGCTGCGGCAGTTGCAGGACAAGACGGGTGGATTTAATTGTTTCATTCCGCTCAAGTTCCGCAATAAGAACAATGATATGTCGCACATCACAGAGACGACAATAACAGAGGACCTGCGCCTCTATGCTATATCCCGCCTGTTTATGGACAACTTCCGCAACTTGAAAGCATACTGGCCAATGCTGGGCCGGCAGACTGCGCAGCTTACCTTGTCTTTTGGGGTAAATGACCTTGATGGAACAATAGACGATACCACTAAGATATACTCTATGGCAGGCGCTGAAGAACAGAAACCATCACTCAGTACAGAAGAGTTATGTGATATGATAGACGCTGTAGGCAGGATACCTGTGGAGCGCGATACGTTGTACAACGAGATAAAGGTGTACAAACAACCGGTAGCCAGCTAAGCTATGAGCGGGAAAAAGCATTTTCAAGATCATCACAAGGAAGTGTTGTTGAGGGTACGGGAAACCGACCATGTCATCCCTGCACATCGTGCTGCATTTAAGAAAGGTTATTCTTCCGCACACCTGCCATTCGATGAGCAGTTGCTTTTATGGGATTACGTCTGGAAAAACTCAAACGAATTTCGTCCTAAATTTCATGCGTACCTGTTCCTGGAGAAATACATTAGTAAGCCCGAGCTCCTTTCAGCAATTTGGAAAACCTCGGTATCCTGGCAGAATGACGTTACAGACTGGCCGCTGTGCGATGCCCTTGCCAAAATAAACTCAAAAATTCTTGAGGCTTACCCTGATAAGGTATACAAGCAGTTGGTAGCCTGGAATAAGGATAAAGACCAGTGGAAACGCAGACAATCTGTGGTAAGCCTGCTCTACTATAGCCGCACGCTGAAAGTGCACTTACCGTATGAGAAGATAGCGGCTTTAATTGAGCCGCTCCTTGCAGATAAGGAATATTATGTTCAGAAAGGTGTAGGCTGGTCGCTACGGGAGATGGGGAATGTCTATCCTAAACAAACGCTTGCGTTCCTCACTAAGCATATAAAAAGCATCAGCGCTATCGCTTTTACCATAGCCATAGAAAAGCTGGATGAAGACGCGAAAAATAAACTGAAATCAGTTAGAAGGTAGTAACGTCGGCACAGTTGGCATGATTCTGTTGCGGCTTTTCTAAAAATCCGATAAAATGGAAAACTCACTAACAGCTACAGCCAGTACCAAAATAAATGTTCCGATTTCCAAAGTATGGCAGGCGCTTACTGACCCGGCTATTATAAAGCAATACTTATTTGGCACAGACACCGTCACCGACTGGAAAAAAGGCAGCGACATAAGGTATAGAGGGGTTTGGCAGGGCAAACCTTATGAAGACAAAGGGAAAATAATAGAGATAGTCCCAGAGAAGAAGCTGCATACTACCTACCTCAGCGGCAATAGCGGCAAAGAAGATAAACCCGAGAATTACAACAATGTGATCTACACGCTGGAATCGGAATATGGACGTACTATTATTACCATTACCCAGGATAATGTTAAAGACGCAAAGGAACAGGAACATGCCGCTCAGAACTGGAACACGGTATTGGAGAACATGAAAAAAGTGCTGGAACAATATCCAGTGGCTTCAGACCATTGAGATATTGCAGCGCCTATTCCTCTACAAAATGCAGGTCTTTACCAAACGTTTCATCGGTCATAAATACCGCAATGATGCTTATGGTCATAATGATGGCGCCCGTGATGGCGCCGGCATTAATATACCCATAGTGCTCTTTCAGATTATTGAAGAGTATGATCATCAGCGGCAACGCACCCCTTACCATGTTAGGTACTGTGGTTGCGGTAGTAGCCCGTAAGTTAGTGCCAAAGTGTTCTGCCGCCATGGTCACGAACAATGCCCAGAAACCCGTACCAAAACCCATAAGCATACATATAGCATACATGCTTGTGGAGTTACCTCCCTGCTGGCAGAAGAAAAGGACAATGCTGATAACGGTTATGGCATAGAATATATACAAGGCTTTCTTGCGGCTCTGAAGCCAGTTGCTTACGAAACCTATCAGCAGATCGCCTATGGAAATAGCTACATAAGCCAGCATCACCGCCTTGCCTGGATCCACGGGATCATTGGCATTGAACCCGAAGTTCTTAGCGAATTCCTTTGAGAACGTGATAAGGATGCCTATCACATACCAGGTGGGAAGGCCTATCAAAATTGCCAGCATATACGTCTTGAAGCGCCGCGCATTATTAAAGAACATCAGGAAATTACCCTTCACTACTTGTTTCTCCTGCATACTCTGGTACATGCCCGACTCAAACACATGTATGCGCAGGAACAACAGGCACAATCCCAGTCCACCGCCAACAAAATAACAGATACGCCAGTCGAAAGAATGAGCAACAAAATAGGCGGCTACCGCACCGGTTAACCCCACACCTGCTACCACTGAGGTTGCCTTTCCCCTGGTTTCTTTCGGGATCAACTCACACACCAGCGTTATTCCTGCGCCCAGTTCACCAGCCAGGCCTATACCCGCTATAAAGCGCGCAAGGGCGTACTGGTTCACCGTCTGCACAAAGCCATTGCAGATATTGGCCGCCGAATAAAGGATAATGGATCCAAACAACACACTCAGCCGCCCCTTTTTGTCGCCAAGTATGCCCCAGAGTATGCCACCCAGCAGCAGGCCGTACATCTGTATACTGATGATGAACTTACCCTCAGTATCGCACAGCGCGTCTGAGAGGCCAAGCCCTTTCAGGCTCTTGATGCGGATAATGCTGAACAGCAGCAGGTCGTATATATCTACAAAGTAGCCCAGTGCGGCCACAATGACGGGTATGCTTAAAATACCGAGCGTTTTATTTTGGGACATGTATTGTTTTGAATAAAGGGCAAGATATGAAATAGCCGCCATTCCCGAAACACCCCGATAATTCGATTTTTAGCCTCCGAAGTCAGGCTACTCCTCCAGGAAATTCAGGTCCTTGCCGTATGTTTCATCAGCCTTGTATAGCGCAAAGCAACCAAGCAATACCACCACACAACCCGTGATAGCCCCTGAGGTGATGAAACTGAAATGGTTTTCGAGATACTCAAACAATATGGCCACAATCACCAGCGATCCCCGCACCATATTAGGTGTGGTGGTGGTGGCCGTAGCACGCAGGTTGGTACCAAACTGTTCTGCCGCAATGGTCACGAACAGTGCCCAGAAACCGGTGCCTACTCCCATAATGATGCATACGGTATACATGCCGGCCAGCGAGCCACCAGCCTGGAAGAAATAAAGGATGATACCCGTTATCATTACGAAGTAATAAATGTACAGCGCTTTCTTACGACTCTTTAACTGCTGGCTGAGGATACCCGACAGGAAATCAGCAATGGAAATACCGATATACATATACACCATCACCCTGCCCGGCATGATCTTCTCCTTTATCCCGAACTGCTTCCCGAACTTATCCGACAGTTGCACCAATATGCCCATTACATACCAGATAGGCAGACCTATCATGATGCCCAGCATATACCTTCTGAACCTGTTGTAATTGGTAAAGAACATCAGGAAATTGCCATGCTGTATCCGCTCCTTTTTCTCCATAGCAAACATGCCTGACTCATATACACCTACGCGCATACACAGCAGCAGCAATCCTAAACCACCCCCGATAAAATAACAGATGCGCCAGTCAAACCACCTGGAAATGAAATACGCCAGTATGGCCCCGGTAAGCCCTACGCCGGCTACAAAAGAAGTCGCGTACCCTCTCTTCTCCTTAGGTATAAGCTCACATACCAGCGTGATGCCCGCGCCCAGTTCACCGGCCAGGCCTATGCCAGCTATGAAGCGGCAAAGTTTGTAAGTAAATATATCATGCGCAAAACCGTTGGCGATGTTAGCCAAAGAATAGATAATGATAGAACCGAAGAGTACACTCATGCGGCCTCTCTTATCCCCTATCACACCCCACAATATGCCACCCAGCAACAGACCTACCATCTGGTACGACATGATATCAAGGCCCATGTTCACAGATTGATCCTGTGTATAACCCAGGCTCATGAGGCTGCTTATCCTGATGAATGCGAATAAAAGGAGGTCATAAATATCAACGAAATAGCCCAGGGCGGCTACAATAACCGGAACACTCAGTATCGCGATGTTCTGATTTTGTTTCATAGACTATGATTTGCCGCCGTCGTTACCCGCTGTAGTTGGTTCGTGCTTACCAAAGATCATTTTGAACAACACAGGAGCAGTGGTCACCACTATCAGCGCAATAACAATCTTGTCAAT
Organism: Bacteroidota bacterium; assembly: GCA_013288285.1. Lineage (GTDB taxonomy): Bacteria > Bacteroidota > Bacteroidia > Chitinophagales > Chitinophagaceae > Nemorincola. The sequence continues at coordinate 16,344 of JABDCE010000021.1, read as the reverse complement.
GTTCTTCTTCACGAACTCATTATGCCCCAGGAAATAGCCGGCAAGTATCATGCTGATGACCCAGGCAAATGCACCTACTATGCTATACGACACGAATTTCTTCTTGTCCATTTTCACAATGCCCGCCACCAATGGAGCAAAAGTGCGCACTATGGGAAGAAACCGCCCAAGTATGATGGCGAGATTGCCCTTCTTTTCGTAAAAATCGTGAGCTTGTTTCAGATGCTTCTGTTTGAACAGCCAGGTATCCCGCTTCTCAAACCACAGGTGGCCTGTTTCCTTGCCAAACCAGAAGCCCAGCATATTCCCCACAATGGCCGAAATACTTATTAACGAGACCCAATACAGCAAGTCAACAAATTCATTGGCAAATGGCGCCGGAGAATTGGCAATGAGTATACCAGTAATGAACAAAATAGAATCACCGGGAAGGAAGAACCCGACAAATAACCCCGTTTCTGCAAATATGATGAACATCACCACATACAACCCGCCATGGGTTGTAATAAAATTCATTAGTTTATCAGGGTCTGCAAGTAATGTCTTTAATAAATCTATTATTTCGTGCATAGTTTACATCTTGGAGCCGTGAAAATAGATAAAAAAACGAACATTCCATTCAGAATCTATCTCCGAATCGTCCTGAAATAGGCTACACCGGAGCTACTTGTTTATATCATCAAACAACTCGGTAAGGTCGAGAGAAAAGCCCGGGAGTATAGCAGATGTAATCACATCACCGGCAACCATAAGCCTCGATGCGTCATATTTGCCATTAATAAGCGTGTATATAATAAATGTATTATCCTGTGGAGATACCACCCAGTATTCTTTCACGCCGGATTCTTCGTAGACCTCATATTTGTTTTTGAGCTCCTTTGAATTATTCCCCGGTGAAAGTATTTCTACTACGATATCCGGAGCGCCTATACATCCTTTATCATCTAGTTTAGCAGGATCGCAAATAACGCAGATATCCGGTTGCAATACAGTTATGATATCTTTATCTTCTTTAGACTTCCGTGGCAGGCGCACATCAAACGGAGCGGCAAACACCTGGCATTTACCACCTCTCAGGAAACTCCACAATTGCCCATGCACAGAACCCGATAGCTGCTGATGGATACGATTAGGGGCAGGACTCATCTTAAAAAGTTTCCCTTTTATAAGCTCCACCCTGTCTTCAAATTTCCACTTGAAATAATCAGCGTAAGTGTATGTTTTATTCAGATCCAGTTCCGCTAAGGTCATATCGCGTCTTTGAGCAAATTTAAGGATGAAATAGCTAAAAAATCTAATTCTAGCTTCCATCCCATTAAAACAACCGCAACTGCCCCACCTTGGGCCTCCTGAAATCCTTGGTGTTCATTTCCATATGCGTTTCATTGAGGTGGTATTTTTTACAGTATATCTGGAACTGTGTTTTTATCAGCTCGGCAAATTTCCCATCGCCGCTCATCCTGTTTCCCCAGCGGCTGTCATTCACCTGCCCGTCGTGACACTCACTGATCTGGTGCCATACCTTATCTGCCCTGTCGGGAAATGTCTTATGCAACCAGTCTTTGAAGATCCCCCCTATGGCGCCGTTCAGCCGCACCACAGTGTACCCAGCCCACAGAGCGCCAGCTTCACTGGCTGCCTTCAATACATCGTGCATGTGCATATCATTGAGCCCCGGTATCAGCGGCGCGTTCATTATCCCTGTTGGCACGCCAGCTTTGGCCAGCGTCTCCACTACCTTCAGCCGCGACCGGTACGATGCCGTACGTGGCTCCAGCACCCTGCGCAGGTCTTCATCCAACGAAGTGATAGATGAGAACACCCGCACCAGGTTCATTTTTGCCAGGTCCTGTATGATGTCCATATCGCGCAGCACCAGCGCATTCTTCGATATGATGCCCACCGGGTTGCGGTACTCCAGGCATATTTCCAGCAGCGCCCTTGTGATCTTCATTTTGCGTTCTATGGGCTGGTAGCAGTCTGTATTGCCGCTCAGCGATATAGACGCAGGCTCCCAGTTCTTATTGTCGAAGAATTTGCGCAGCAGCGCCGGCGCATTCTTCTTCACTACTATGCGGCTCTCAAAATCCACACCCGCACTATACCCCCAGTATTCATGCGAATTGCGGGCATAACAATAGATGCACCCATGCTCACAGCCCTGGTAGGGATTGGCCGAATACATCATGCCCACATCTGGGCTCGTCACTTTGTTCACCAGCGTCTTGCTGTCGTCATAGATGTACTCAGTTTCCCGCTTCTCCTGCTCCCAGTCGTCTATGCCTTCCACATGCTCCTGCACATACTCCCCCTTCAGAAATTTATTCTTGGGGTTATACTGCGCACCCCTTCCCTTTTCCATTCTGTCGTTAGCTACCTGGTTTATCATAACTTACTCTCCTCTCTGGTATGTTGTGAATAATGTTGTTCCTTTTATTGCGCCTCATTCGCCATCCCATATATCGTTAAATATCTCCTCCTCCACTGGCTGCACCACCGGTTCTTTACGCTTTATCACCACCTGTCGCGGCTGCCCCGGCTGCTCATCCTCTTCCAGCATGTGCTTGTTCTTCACCTGCCCGTCTTTGTTCAGCCCCATATCCCTTACCGAACCAAATCCAATAGCATCCTTCATCACATACGGACTAAACATTTCACTGCCCTTCCGCACTATGTTTTTCTGGTCATAGTGGTCCTTTATCTGGTACACTACCTTGCGCAGTACGTCCTTCTTCATGCGGTTGTCAAACAAGCTGTATTGCATCACCGTATCCTTCACAAACGACTGTATGGCTATCGTCAGGTTCGTTGTTTTGTCTGTGAACACGGTAGCTACGTTCCTGCTCCGTTCAAATTCCCTGATGCGCTCGTTGATGTAGCTGCGCATTTCCACAGCGTCCTGCAGCGGGTCAGCCAGCTTTATCGTGGTCTCCCACCTAGTATTGTCCCGGTACTTTATACTGAAGTACACCTCCCGGCAAAAAGTTCCGCTTTTCACCATCCGCTGTTCCAGCCGTGTGCATAGCGATATCACCATAGATTCCAGTTGCTGCCGGTCGCTGCTCTGCTGCCGGCTCATGGTACGGGTGGCGCTCATCGTGCGGTTTTCCGTTTTGCTATACATATCCACCTCGCCAAAATTCAGCCGCCGGTGCCAGTAGTCACCCACTACCCCGCCAAACGCCTTGCGCAGCAGCGCAGCCGACGAATGCCGCATCTCAACCGGGGTCTGTATACCTATCATACGCAGCCGGCGTTCGTTGGCACTGGCTATACCGGGCAGGTCCGTCAGTTTCATTTTGGCCAGGTGTTCGTCTATATTTTCCGGGGTGATCACCACCAGCCCATCCGGCTTTTGCAGTTCCGTGCCCACCTTCGCCAGGAATGAATTTGGCGCTATCCCTATCGAGCATTTTAGATAGTCATATTTCCGGGCTATATCCGCCTTTATCTGTCTCGCTACCTCCGTCAGGTCTTTATATACCAGGTAGTATGAGTGAAAATTGGCCACAGCCTCGTCTATGCTCTTAGGTATCACATCGTCGCAGTAGCTGCGCAGTATGTTCATCACGTCCACATGTATCTGCCGGTACCAGGCAGGGTGCGTCACCGTGGTTATCAGGTGGGGACACAGCAAGCGGCAGTCGCCCAACCGCATTCCCGTCTTTATTCCAAATTTCTTGGCTTCTATCGATGCAGCTATGACTGCCGCATTCGGACCATCATACGTAAGCACCCCTACCGCCTTGCCACGCAGTTCTGGGTGCCGCTGCTGCTCACAACTGGCAAAGTAGCTGTTCATGTCAAGGTACATGACCAGCGGGGCCGTTTTTATGCCTATGGAATTCCTGAAATAGTCGCCCTTGTGGTTCACAAGGCTAAATTAGGACTATTTTGTCAAATAAATTGGATTTTCTAAATAAATTGGAAATTCGAGCTTTATAGCGCTCCCTTACGTCTCACCTCCAACTCATCCGGGCATACCGCCAGTAGTTCATTAATGGTTTGGTGCAGCACAGGGTGAATATAATCAGGGGCCAGTTCCGCCAACGGTGCGAGCGTGAAACGGCGCTCCTGCAGGTATGGGTGTGGCACCTTCAATTCCGGCTGGTCTATTATTTCACTGCCATACAGCAATATATCTATGTCTATAGTGCGCGGGCCCCATTTTACATCCCTTTTTCGCCCAAGCTGGTTTTCAACATGGAGCACGCAGGCAAGCAGATCTGCAGGCGCCAGGTCCGTTTCCACTTCCACCACCATATTCAGGAAGTCAGGCTGCGCTGTTATGCCCCAGGCGGCCGTTTCATACACCGCCGATTGTTTCATTATTGCCCCACAGCCTTCATCTATGAGCGCTATGGCTCGCTTCAGCCACTCGGTTCGATTGCCTTCATTGCTGCCCAGTAGCAGGTATGCAGTCTTCATCACAGGTAAAGTTACTTATTGAAATAATAGATTTCAGCACGCCATGTTGGCCAGTTTACCGTCCAGCTCTTCAAAGGCCGGCCGCGACAGCACATCAGGCGCCATACATGCATTCCGCAGTGCCTCCAATTCCTCATGTCCGCCACACAAAAAAACGAGGTCATCCAGCAGGCAGCCAAAAGCGTATACCTCTATCCGCTCTAATGAGCGCGCCAGCCGCTCGTCTGTTGTTTCATACATCGATGCCGCACCAAAATCGCCCAGCAGCGTATTGCCCTTGTCGTCCACTAATGTATTGTGGGCATACAAGTCGCCATGCATAATGCCGTTACGGTGCAGTTGATTGGCTACCGATGCAATGGTAGCGGCTATCTTCAGCGCCTGTGTTGCAGATAAAGCGGCTCCGGGTGTAAAGACATCGCGTGTGCAACTTTCAAAACTCGGCGGCAGGCCCAGGTTCCTATAGTGAGCGCCTACCAGTTCCATCACCAGGCCCTTCTTACCGTCAGGGTGGGCCGCTATCTGCCCTATTACCGGCACCAGTCCCGCATGCCTGCCGGCTGCTATAAACGTATTCATTTCATCCTCCGGCAATCCATCGCTCGTTACCGCGCCCTTAAATATTTTCACGGCCACCTCTTTTGGTTCAGCCTCGTAATGTTTTGTCCCTTTGTATATAACGCCCGATGCCCCTTCGCCCAGCAGCTCATGCAAATGTAGCTCATGCCAGCCCACGAAGGGCAGATCGTCCCTGCTGTCTGCCCGCCTGCTAAATACATTTCCAGAAAAAGCCAGCCACCCCAGCCTCGGCATCCGCAGCAGCCATTCAGGCAGCGCCTCCAGCCGGTTGGCCGATATGCGCAATAGCCCTAAATTGCTACATTGGCTCAGCGCTTCCGGCAGTTCGCTCAGTCGGTTACCCGCCAGCATCAGTTTTTGCATCCGGGCGCAGCCCCCTATCGTGTCCGGCAGTTTGGTTATCTCGTTGTCGGTAAGTATCAGCCAGCGCAGGTTAGGGTTAAGGGCTCTTGCAGGTATATGCGCTATTTGATTGGCCTTGAACCCAACTATATCCAGTAGCGGACAATCGGCCAGCACTTCCGGCAGTACTGTGAATTGGTTCTCCGAGCAAAAAAGTATCCTTAATTTCTTCAGCCGCCCCATATCCGCCGGCAGTTCAGCCAGTTTATTGCGCGACAAATCCAGAACTTCGAGCGTATCTGCAAGTTCAAATATCTCCCTCGGAAAATGAGAAAGCTCCTCAGACAGGTTCAATGAAACTGCTCCTTTCAGCGCGCCGCTCTGTAATTGTACCAGGGTATGCATTTGCTCTGTTATCTGCCGGCGAATATAGCAGATATTATCCCTTTAACGCTCCGGCATAACCATTTTTTCTCCGATAGGTAAAACCGTTGTCTGCATGGCAGAGGTGGGACAACCTCAAGTTGATGACCATCAACCTTTTACATGACCATGATCATATTTTAGGGCATAGCCTTCTCCTATTTTTGTCGAATTCGACGCTAATCCAGCAGTCTTCACAAAAAAAGCACACTATGTACGTCAAACAGTTGTATACTAATTGCCTCGCTCATGCAGCTTACTACATCGAAAGCGACAAAGAAGCGGTAGTTATAGACCCACTCAGAAATCCAGAACCATACTTAGAACTGGCTAAAGAACGCGGCGCCAAAATTAAGTATATACTGGAAACTCACTTTCATGCCGATTTTGTCTCAGGCCACATAGACCTTGCCAACGCAACGGGTGCAGCCATCGTATTCGGCCCCAATGCTATGCCCGAATACAAAGCCTATATCGCCTCTGATCACGAGGTACTCCGCGTCGGCAATTCAGAAATAGAAGTACTGCATACACCCGGCCACACCATTGAATCCACCTGTTTCCTTTTCAGCGACAAAAACAGCGACTCCAGGTATTTGTTCACGGGCGATACGCTTTTTGTGGGCGATGTTGGGCGGCCCGACCTGTTGAGCGGAAACCTACCGAAGGAAACACTGGCTGCGATGATGTATGATTTTCTGCAGAGTCAAATAAAAACGTTGCCCGATGAAACAATAGTTTATCCGGGACATGGTGCTGGCTCGGCTTGCGGAAAAAACATCGGATCATCATCTTTTTCCACTATTGGCGGGGAGCGGTCCACAAACTACGCGCTGCTTATAGAAGACAAAGACCAGTTTATCAAGGCAGTCACCGCTGATCTTCCCATTGCCCCCGGTTATTTCTTCAAAGACGCTGTGCTCAACAAAAAAGGTACAGAATTATATCATAGCGTGCTGAAGATGTCACTAACCCCTCTTTCGTTAAGCAAATTCAATAGCCTGCGACGCCCGGGCACCGTAGTGTTAGATACGCGGGACCCATTAGCATTTGCTGCCGGATTTATTGAAGGAGCATTGAATATCGGGCTAAACGGTGATTTCGCAGTATGGGCAGGGCTCTTTATCTCGCCAGAAGCACCCATATTACTAATCGTTGATCCAGGCAAGGAAAAGGAAGCTATTGAGCGGCTGGCGAGAATAGGATTTGACAATGTGCTTGGCTACCTGAATGGTGGCATGGATACATGGTTCACCCAAAAATACAAGTATGAGCACATTCTTACCGTGAGTGGAGCTGATATGTCAAAATTGGCGATAAACTTCAATTATGATCTGCTTGATGTAAGGAACAGGCTCGAAGTATCCCGGGACCATATATCAGGCTCTACGCATATACCATTGAATGAGTTAAAAGGCAGGATCGCCGGCCTCGACAAAAACAATAGCTGGCTTATCTACTGCGCCGGCGGTTACAGGTCCATGATAGCAGCCTCATTCCTGCTTGCCAACGGATTCCGATTTGTAGCAGCCTGGAAGGCGGTATCAATGCCATCAGGAAAGCGCAGCCGGAAATCCTTGAAACAGCTGAAGAAACGGACAAGGCATGACGCAAATTCTGCAAATGACTGACGAAGGTCATTTATTAACGTTTATCAATTCTCCAAATTGCACTATCATTTCACAACAGAAATCTATTTACTCATGTATTTGAAAAAAGAATCGGGTACATCAACGTCAGACAACTTACCAGCTACGCTCACAACGTATTCTTCTGAGCGCATGAAAGTAATTCTTAGAAATAGACTATATGTTGTACTTGCTTTGATCGCAGGTCTTTTTATAGCGGATCATACCGTTACAGACATACATAGTCAAATATTGCAAACAGATGGCATACACTTCATCTGCGCCGCTATTACCGCAGTATTCCTGTATACCGTATTACCCATGGCCCGCTCATTTTATGAAGAGGTGAAATACAGAAAGATCGGGCTTGCGGCCGCCATAATGGTTATTATTATTGCCAGTTATCTGTTCAGTCTGAACGAGTTTTTAGCAGAAAAGGATCTGGACTCTGTTATAGAATTTTCAATCCTTCTACTCACCGCCTTAGTATGTCAATACATCATAGAGATCAAAAATATTCAATCAGAAGCGACCATTTCCAATCAAAAGAGAGAGATTGATATTGTGCTTAATTCGATTGACGAGGTGGTTTGGTCAATAGACGCCAACACGCACGACATCCTATATGTGAACGTAGCCTGTTTTTCAGTTTTTGGATACCGCCCTGATGAAATGTTAAGCGACAAGAATACATTCTTTGGTTCAATTCATATTGACGACAGAACAAAGTTTTACGAACACATGGAAGAAGTAACTACCCTGGGGCATACAGTTTGTGACATTCGCGTACTTCACAAAAACGGAGAAATAAGATACTTACACGCAAAAGGCAAATTACTGTACGACAAACAGAGAAAAACTAACGTAGTCAGCGGCATCACACAAGATGTTACGAATGAAACATTAGCTGAAATAGAAAGGCAGAAAAAAGCACGCGAACTGGAAAATGTACTCAACAGCATTAACGATGGCTTTTTTGCAATAGACAAAGACTTCAAATTAACGTTTGTGAATAAAATTTTTCAGGCTATCTATGGCAACAACACCATTGAACTTATTGGACAAAGCTTCTGGGAGGTTGCGCATATTGCCATTCAGAAAGATTTCTTCAATCAGTGTGTACTGGCCATGAGTGCTGGTGTTGACGTAAGTTTTGAAGAGTACTGTACCATTCTGGAAAAATGGTTTCTATACAAAGTATACCCCACCGCTAACGGTGCATCCATCTACTTCACAGACATTACTGACCAGAAAAAAATGCTGCAGCGTATCTCAGATGACAAAAAAAAGCTGGAAGGGCAAAATAGCGTGCTCTCAGAAATAGCATGGATTCAGTCTCACAAAGTAAGAGCCCCCCTGGCAAATATCATGGGCCTTATGCCACTGCTAAACTACAACGACCCTACCGACCAGGATAACGCCATCATTTTAGACGGCATTAAAACGGCAAGCGAGAAGCTTGATCAAGTCATCCGGGAAATATCTGAAAAAACACATACTATTTCACAGGGAGAACAATACGAAAAGCAATACCGTATGCTGCCATTGGCGGTACGCATCTGACCCGAAAGCATACTAACGATCAAAAGAAACTTTTAAAATGATAAATATAAAGGGTCAACATTCAAATTTACCATTGCCAGACCTCATCGAAAAGCTGAGGGTTGAATACTATGAAAGCATTGAACGGCTATGTACTGATGTGTCTGAACAGACTGATAAAATAAAGAGTCTTGCCCCCCTGAAAATAGATGATGCTTACCTCAAACAGTGTCAGTCCGTTCTTGATAGAATTGCAGGGTCGTTGAGAGAGCGTCGGGACCGTTTCATCCCATACTTAAATGGGCTGGTAGAAAAGGTTACAGGCGATCACGATTGTGCAAATTGCACCGGGAGCTGTAAACTCAATCACGATGTTCAATTATTCGACCTTTCTGCGGCTGTAAAAAATTTAAAAAGTATTCAGAGCGATCTGCAGCTATTATCCCTGCCATTATATGCCGAAACACTTTTCCCCGATCAATACAGGATACTGAGAAATCTGCTCGCTTTAATAGAAAGCGATATGGTAGAACTATTTTTTCTTGAAGAAAACTATCTGATTCCTAAGGTTATCGAAGCACAAAAAGCAATAAATGTACCTGGCAAATAGCGACACACTTCTCCCGCCACGAAAGACAGTTACGGCACCCGTGTGTTTCCACTGCGGTGCAGCATGCATTGGGGATAAGGTCCGCGTGGATGATCATGTATTTTGTTGTCAGGGATGTAAGTTGGTGTATGAGCTGCTGGAAGAAAATGGGCTATGCAATTATTATACCCTGCAATCCCATCCCGGCCTTTCTCAAATAAAACCGATACGGAACGACAAATATTCGTTCTTAGATGATGAGTCTATCTGCAATAGACTGTATCAATTCACAAACGGAGACAAAACAATCGTAAGTCTGTATATACCTTCCATTCATTGCAGTTCGTGTATGTGGCTACTGGAACATTTAAACAGGATGGATCCGGGTGTGAGCGAGAGCCGGGTCAACTTTACCACCAAAGAGGTCAGTATACATTTCAGCAGAAAAAAAACAACATTCCGCAACCTGGTCGAACTGCTTACAACAATAGGTTACGAGCCTTACATATCCCTTGACGATGTTAGTGTGAAGAAGGCGAAACCCTACAATAAGAAGAAGATCATAAAACTTGGCGTGGCCGGGTTTTGCTTCGGCAACATCATGATGATGAGCTTCCCCGAATACCTGGGCGGCAAACTAGGGATAGAAAGTCAATACATGCATCTCTTCAGGTACCTGAACTTACTACTTTCACTGCCTGTATTCTTTTATTCGGCATCAGAATTTTACAAGACCGCCTGGGGCGGATTGAAACAGAAAACCCTCAACATTGATGCACCCATAGTACTGGCGCTGATCATCACTTTCTCCCGTAGTATCTATGAGATACTGGGCAATACCGGCCCCGGTTACCTGGACAGCATGAGCGGCATTGTGTTCTTCATGCTTGCCGGCCGTGTACTCCAAGACAGAACGTACCAGTCGTTGTCTTTCACACGGGACTATAAATCCTACTTCCCGATTGCAGTAACCGTACAAACACCAACGGGCAACGAAACCAGGCAGCTGGGCGACCTGAAAGAAAACGACACCGTGATCTTGCATCATGAAGAAATAGTACCGGCAGACTCAATTGTACTCAATGATAATGCACTAATAGATTATAGCTTTGTTACCGGGGAGGAAGAACCAGTGCCGGTGCTCAAAGGAGATATGGTATATGCCGGTGGCCGGCAAATTGGCGAAGAACTGATAATACACGTTGTAAAACCTATTGCAGGCAGTTACCTTACTTCACTGTGGAATCACTATGCATTCCGGAAAAACAAAGCGGAGGACAATAAAAAAGGCAGTACTATTCAACTCTTGAGCAAATATTTTACGGCAGTGCTCTTTTCCCTGGCCGCGTTAACTGCCGCTTACTGGTGGCTGCACGATCCATCAAAGATCATCACCAGTGTCTCCGCCATGCTCATTGTTGCGTGCCCTTGTGCCCTGCTGCTGGCAGCCACATTTACTAACAGCAACATCCTCAGAATATTTGGACTAAATGGCCTTTACCTGCGCGATGCCACTGTCATTGAGCAGATGACTAAAGCCAACCACATAGTTTTTGATAAGACCGGCACGGTCACAGACGGAACGAATAGTCACATAATAGTAAGCGGCTACCAGCTAAATGACGCTGAAAAAATACTTGTATTTTCCGTAGTAAGGCAAAGTAACCATCCCATAAGTAAAACATTGACAGCATGGCTTGGCCAAACAACAGCTTTGCCATTAACAAGCTGGCAGGAAATACCTGGGAAAGGCATAGAGGCATTCTACGGAGGAATGCTTTTACAAGTAGGCTCCGCTGAATTCGTAGGCATCGACAGGAACGAAAAGGCCACCGTTTACATACGCCTTGGAAGAAACATCTGCAACATCCATATGCGGTCTGCTCTTCGCAGCGCTATTCCATTCCTCATTGGCACATTGAAAAAGTTCTATTCCCTGTCACTGCTTTCAGGCGACAATGCGAATCAAAAATCACAAATGCAGCAGGTGTTTGGCAACGGTAGCAATCTAATGTTTGAGCAGAAGCCGGTTGACAAGCTCAACTACATAAACGGGTTGCAGGCAAAAGGAGAAAAGGTGATAATGATAGGCGATGGGCTTAACGACGCGGGAGCACTGCAGCAAAGCAATGTGGGCATAACCCTGGCTGCCGATGTAAATAACTTTACCCCAGCATGCGATGCCATTCTGAAAGCGGAAAATGTCTCTTTATTACAGGCCCTCCTTGATCTGTCCAAATGGTGCAGGATCATTATCAATATCAGCTTTGTTATATCTATCTTCTACAATTGTGCCGGACTATATTTTGCTATGACTGGGGCTATGAGACCGGTACTGGCCGCCATACTTATGCCTTGCAGCACACTAAGCATCGTTATATTGTCAAGCGGGCTAAGTAACCTCATAGCCTGGCGAAAAGGCCTGGCAATAAGAACTCACGAATAGAAGCCTACAGCAGCCCGCTAAATCTAATTGCATTATTCCGTGAACTGCTTCTCAAATAAATCGAACGCATTAATATCATCAATGGCATCCAATAAAAAAAGGGTTCCATATTTCAGGAACCCTTCGACGGAGCAAAAAAGCCCCGCCCTCACCACTCACCATTTTTACATTGTCTTCTCTGCAAATCTTCTGAATTCCTTAACCAACTCAGCTGATAGTTTGGTCTGGTCATCAGTTTTCACACCCAGGTTTGTGTGTTCTTTAACCAATACATCATCTATATAACCGGCTGTTGACTGATGGGCCTGTTGCGCAATTTGGCTGATGTTGCCATGTATCTCATGAGATATCTTGTCAATGTTGTCGCTCTGAATTTTAAACTGATTTTCCAGGTGCTCTACTTCCTTCAACACATCGGCGCCGGTATATTTACCTGCAATCTCCGTTAATAGTCCTTTCTGGATCGCAAACTCTGTTTTGTAAAAAGTCAAAGTGCGTAGCCACTGGTTGTGCATGTTATTTACATGACTGATGTTTATCTTATTCATATGCTTTATTTTTTTTACAAATTTACCAGCTAAGCGAAGCCCGACACATGACCGTTGTCAGCTGCAATAGCTGATTCATATCATGTTTACCTCATGCCGGACGGATCAACTGGCCTCTGCCCGAAGCTACCAGGCATCTGCATGTTCCCCGATGCTCCTGACAAGAAACATTTTTTGCTATGATGATGGTCATGTTATACGCTTATCAGCAAGACTAAATTTGACAAAAAAAATGGCACCAGAATTTGTTGTCGGAGATAAGGCCCGGCTTATATCAGGTGGTCCGGACATGACCATAAGAGGCAGGCATTTTGATGTATATGCAAATGAATACAGAGATGACATGCTCGACTGTATATGGTTCGATAAAAATAAAGATGGCAAGGAAGAAGTTCATTATTGCCCTTTTCATACCCGGGAACTGATCAAAGTTAAAATTCATGAATAACGGCGATGTACCTGCATTATGATATCCGGAAATAGTTTACCCGACATCTGTCTGCATGGGATCATTAACCATGACCATAATCAGGTTTTGTGTTGAGCCAGGTCATAAAACGCCGGATTGCCAGCATATAATTTTGTTCAAAATAATTTACTATGAGTGCATTTTTCATCCTGGTAATAATAAGCGTATTAGTTGCCGGCTCTTTTCTCGGAGCATTTATCTGGAGCGTCTATACAGATCAGTATAGCGACATAAAGGGAGCTTCAATGCGCATACTATTTGACGACGATTCAGTAAAAAACAATACACACCAATAGAATATGAATATGACCGTAAATGTTACTACTACTCAAAATGAGAAGTTTTATTACGACAATAAGATTGTAACGTGGTTTGCTTATGCAACAATGTTTTGGGGAGTCGTTGGAATGCTCGCCGGTATCCTGGCAGCCTTTCAGCTCGTTTATCCCAATTTGAACTTTGGAACTGCACCCACATCTTTTGGCCGGGTAAGACCGGTACACACCAATGCCGTGATCTTTGCTTTTGTAGGCAACGGCATATTTATGGGTGTGTATTATTCGCTTCAGCGACTGTGCAAAGCACGCATGTTCAGCGACAAGCTAAGCAAATTCCACTTTTGGGGATGGCAATCAATTATTGTCCTGGGAGCGATAACCCTGTTAATGGGTTTTACATCCGGCAAGGAATATGCCGAACTCGAATGGCCAATAGACATCCTGATCGCAATCGTATGGGTTGCCTTCGGATGGAACATGTTTGGTACCATTTTGAAGCGCAGAGAACGGCATTTATATGTAGCAATCTGGTTTTATATTGCCACGTTTGTTACGGTAGCTATGCTGCATATTGTAAACTCGGTTGAACTACCTGTCACCTTGTTTAAGTCTTATTCCTGGTATGCCGGTGTGCAGGACGCCCTGGTTGAATGGTGGTATGGCCACAATGCAGTTGCCTTCTTTCTTACCACTCCATACCTGGGCCTCATGTATTACTTTCTGCCTAAGGCAGCCGAAAGGCCTGTTTATTCATACCGCCTGTCCATTATTCACTTCTGGGCACTTATATTCCTGTATATATGGGCCGGGCCACACCACTTGCTCTACACAGCCCTCCCCGATTGGGCGCAATCGCTCGGCACTGTGTTTTCCATCATGCTCATAGCACCATCATGGGGCGGTATGCTCAACGGCCTGCTTACACTTCGCGGTGCATGGGATAAAGTACGCGTCGACCCGGTGCTCAAATTTATGGTCGTAGCAGTTACAGCCTATGGTATGGCCACTTTTGAAGGCCCTATGCTGAGTTTGAAGAGCGTGAACGCTATCAGCCACTTTACAGACTGGACAATCGCCCACGTTCACGTTGGCGCCCTTGGCTGGAACGGCTTCCTCACGTTTAGTGTGCTCTACTATCTCATCCCTAAAATATTCCGTACCAAATTGTATTCTGTTCAGTTGGCCAACAGGCATTTCTGGATCGGCACACTGGGCATTATACTCTATACCGTGCCTATGTATTGGGCCGGCTTTATGCAAAGTCTAGCATGGAAAGAGTTTACTGCGGAAGGCACGCTGAAATATCAATTCATGGATACAGTAAAGCAAATGGCTCCTTTTTATGCTATGCGCGGTGTTGGCGGGGTATTGTATCTCATAGGCACGCTGATAATGTGCTATAATTTGTACAGGACAGTAAAAATGGGCAATGTGCTTAACGACGAACCTGCAGAGGCGCCCGCACTGACAAAAGAGTATACACCGCAACCTAACAGGCACTGGCATAGCTGGATAGAACGCAGGCCTATGTTTATGTTGGTTGGCAGCCTCATAGTAGTAGCAATAGGCGGGATGATAGAGATGATACCCACTTTTATGGTCAAATCAAATATTCCAACCATAGCAAGTGTAAAGCCTTATACGCCGCTTGAGCTGCAAGGCAGAGACATATATGTACGTGAAGGATGTTATCTCTGCCACAGCCAAATGATACGGCCATTCAGAAGCGAAGTAGTGCGGTATGGAGAATATTCCAAGGCTGGTGAATTCGTCTATGACCATCCTTTCCAGTGGGGCAGCAAACGTACCGGGCCAGACCTGGCGCGTATAGGTGGCAAATATCCAAATAGCTGGCACTTTAACCACATGTATGAGCCATCAAGTATTTCTCCTGGGTCAATAATGCCCAATTACCCATGGTTATTTACCGACAATATTGACACTGGAACCACCGCAGCCAAGATTCGCGCCATGATAACACTCGGGGTACCTTACGAGCGTGGCTACGACAAACGCGCCAATGCCGATCTGATGAAACAAGCCGATGGGATTGTAAAGACTCTGGCAACCGACAAGATCACTGCCAAAAGCCAGAAAGAAATAATAGCCGTCATTGCCTATTTGCAACGTGTGGGTACCGATATAAAATTATCTGAACAAACAACTTTAAAATAACACGATCATGAAATTCATACATTATCTGGAAACGATAACAGGCGTGGGCATCTTTCCCCTGACATCTCTTGCCATCTTCTTTATCTTTTTTATCTCGGTGGCAACATGGGCGCTAAGGGCTGACAAGTCCTACATCAACTCAATGAAAGCCATCCCTTTTCCAGAGAACGAGAATAAATAATAATCACAGCAAATAACCAAAAAATGCAACGAAAAACTATTAGAACTTTTCTTTCCATCATTGGAACAGTACTTTTCCTGGCACCGGTCAAAGCAGCAGAGCTTGCTTCCGACACTAAGGCCACCAATATCAACCCTACCCTATACATGTTTGTTGGCTTGGTAGTGATTCTGTTATTTATTATCGGTATGCTTGGCCATACACTTCTGCAACTGAGCAGTGTGGTAAAAGAGAAGAACAGAAAAGACCGAAACGAAGGAGGAAACAAAGCTGGTCTTATCGTCGCCCTTTTCCTGGCTTTCCTTCTGCCTGTATCCGCGTATGCCGATGACACCAAAGCCTGGCAGATACCTAATTCAGTCAGTGGCCTTCCATTCAGTGACTTCTGTTTGCTGGTGATAGTACTTTGCCTGGAACTATTGGTTATTTTCTTTCTTGCAATGAACATACAGGTCTTGCTGAAAGTAATTAAAGGTGAAGACCCTGTTAACATTAAAGCAGTCGCTATTGAACGTAAAAACTGGTTTTGGGATATATTTAATAAAGCTGCCTCGGTTGAAAAGGAACGTGAAATACTGCTTGACCACAATTATGACGGTATACAGGAACTCGACAACAGTCTGCCTCCATGGTGGAAGTATGGCTTCTACCTGACCATAATTGTAGCTATCATATACCTCTATCGCTTTCATGTTTCTCATTCCGGCCTAAGCCAG
>JABDCE010000020.1 GCA_013288285.1 Bacteroidota bacterium | reverse complement strand
CCATATTTGCGCACCACTTTCAGACTTTCCACAATGTCTTCGAACTGGTAGTTGTTTGGCCGGTAATACTTGGTATAGATGTCGGCGCGGGCAGAGTTGAGGCTCACACGAATACTGTCGAGCCCTGCTTTCATTAATTGCTCCACCGCATCGGGTTTGCTGCCGTTGGTGTTTATGTTGATGCTGCCTTTTTTGGTGTGCTTGCGTATCTCAATGATAGAATCCTTTATGGTTTCCCACATCAGTAACGGTTCGCCCTCGCAACCCTGCCCGAAGCTGACGATGGGGTAGGGCGCTGTTTCGAGGTGCGGCACGGTAAACTCTACTATCTCAGCAGCAGTAGGTTTGAACTGTAGCCTGTCCTGCGGGGACGTGATGGTTTCATCGCCCGGCTGGAAGGAAATACAGCCCATGCAATTGGCATTGCAGGCGGGTGATGTAGGTATAGGGCATTCCCACCTGCCGAGGAAGTAATTTCGTGCGGCAGGGCAATCGTAAGTAAGTGCGCAATTATCAGCGAGGTGTTTTACCAGGCGGTTGTGCGGGTAGGCGGCAGTAAGTATATCTACACCGTGCTGCACCTTATCTGCATCGTAGCCACTGCACTCCTGCCGTATATCGCGCTCTATGCGCATAGCAGGCACGTAGAATTTTTCATTGAGCCAGCCGGCAGCCGTATAACAGAACAGCGGTAATGTAGGTGCATCGTCGAGCGTTTCGTAAGCCGCGAGGTAAAAGCCTGTATGGGCAGGTGGTATGAAGGCAGCTACAGCCCAACCCTTATCGCATAGACGCATTTCGCCGGTTTCCACATCGATACCGATGCCCTTTCTGCCGGGCAATTCATATAGGTTGCCACCATCAGGGAGCTCTATCCAATCCTCTTCGGGTATGGGCATTGCCTCCCAGCCGCTGCGGCCTACACTATAGAGGGATGTATCTTCAAATATTTTCCCCTCGCCATCTGAATATAATAAGTACGGACTCTGCATAAATTTATCTCTTTAAAAAGTGTGGCCGGTACAAGTGTACCGCCTGTTCATCACCATTCGTCACTGATCCTTTTAGATATGTTCTCTTCTACTTTTGCGGCGCAATAAGCTTCAAATGTTTCTATATCGACCTCAGACCCCGGAATGTTCCATTGAAACAAACGATTGTCTACGCAATTAATGGACAGCGTGCCGAAACGCATGACCACCTCTTCTACCTCTGCCCATTTGAGGAAGCGCTTGCGGGAAGTAACGGGTAGCCGGATGCCATCATCATCAATATGTATAGCGGGTGCGCTGCCGCCGGCACGCTCCCAATAGATAGCAAAGACTATTGCAGCACTCAGGACACTGAAAATGCCGGTAGGGAATCGCCAGCCCTGTATAGCGGAATACACAGCCATGGTTACTGATATGAGCAGCTCAATGAACCGAACCTGCGGGTTGACCTTTTTGCTGATGATCCGTTTGTTTTTAAATATGGTCACCAGCAACAGCAGGACGCCAGCCAGTAGTAACGACAGCCCCCATATTGTAATATCAAAGTTGTACCTGAATATTATAGCTCCCGCCGACATAAACGCGAGTGAACAAATGAGGTGTAGCGTGGTGATATGGTGTGGTTTCACCTTCTCATCCTCCACCGGCAGATCATATACCATAGGTGCAAAAATAGGATATTTAGTGCAAACGGGATTTCGGGCCGCTCTAAGCTAAACGGCAGCGGGCTGATCTCCAAACTCGAGCAAACCACTCGGCAGCTTTACATCAAAGTCTTTCAGTGTCCTGGACACATCGCCCTGCAGGTTTACCCTTTCGCTTTCGGCCAGCTTGCGCAGGCGCCAGCCAAGGTATAGGTCGCCGGTAGGTATATTGAATTTTGCCAATGCCTGGCCAATGATCTTTGAGGCCTTCTGGTATTGCTGGGAGCAAAAACTGATCAATTGGTTATCGTAATACGTTTCGCTTTTTGATACCAATTTTTTGCCTCCTTCGTGTGTGCGAATACCTGCGTTCTCAGTGACTAGCTTCTTCCATTCTTCGCCATCCACCTCCAATTCTGCTGCGGTGACGAGACGGGCCAGGCGGCGAGCCTTAACCAGTTCCCGGGGTTGTATATCGCCAATGCTTTTGGGGAAGAAGACCTTACCATTCTCATCGAGGAAGGGCAGGCCGGCTATATTTATTACATAGAAGCGGCCCAGGTAAGCGCCCAGGTATTTGAGCGCCCAATGGTAGGTGCATACATCGGCAGGCCAAGGCGCTATCCATATCCATACCTTAGCGTCTTCGTTCTTAGATAACTCTATACTTACCTGCGACAGGCGTTCTGTATCATCTACCTCCGCCGGTTTTTTATCGTTGACCACCACCTGCTGCCAGAAAGCGCTGCGCAGTTCTGAGAACTTCTGTCCTTCCTCTTTCTGCAGCGGGCCTACACTCAGTACGTCTTTCATTACGATCACCTCACCTTCCATAGATGGTTCGGAAAGTATAGCGTTCATTAAAGGCGTGGCAGCAACGTCGCCGGTAACTATGTGGTATATCATTGTTGATTGCTTGGTGCGCAAATGTAGTAAAAAACCAAAGCCTTGTTTTTGAATTATTGACTTATATCGGGGAGAGCGAGGTCATGCTACCGCTGAATTTAACAAGAGTATAATTCTGTACAAGTGGTTTTAAAGTTACTTTCGCGTTTCAGGTGGAGTTATCCACAAGTATGGAATAACTAAATTTCTAACATTTTTTAAAAGGGTTAATTTTACTCCATTCATGTTGGGTGCATTAGCTCAACGTGTAGGCGCATATTTGATATTTTGTATTAATATAATTAATAGCATTGATGGTTTTCAGATACCTGGTAGTCTTTTTCTTACTGGCTGTTAGTAGTGCACGCGCGCAGGAGTCTATGATGGCGAATGTGGACAATGTATTCTTAGATAAACTGATAGCAGCGGCAAAAGCGAACTATCCGAAAATGAAAGCTACGGCTATAAAGCTGGACATTGCCTCACTGAACGTGCATAAGGCAAAACTCGACTGGTTTAGCATTGTATCATTCACGTACTTATACAGCCCCAATAACAGTACTACCGCATTAGTGAACCCATCTCTGCTGAACGGTTACCAGTTTGGTTTTTCGACGAGCATAGGTGGCATATTGCAGAGGCCTGACCAGGTGAAAACAGCCAGGGACGAATACAAACTGGCGCAACTGAACCAGGACGAATACAACCTGAATATAGTGGCCGTGGTGCAGCAGCGGTATTATGCCTACGTGCAAACACAGACCGTGCTTAACTGGAAAACGAAATCGCTGGAAAGTGCGGAGAGCACACTTAAAGAAATGAAGTACAAGTTTGAGAAAGGTGTAGAGACCTACGACAGCTATACCAGGGTGGAAGCATTTTATTCAAGTTCCGTCCAGGCTAAAATAGAGTCGGAAGGATCATACCTGGTAGCAAAAAGTAGCCTGGAAGAAATGATCGGTGTCAAACTTGAATCTATACAATAATGGAATTTAAAAAATTTCTGAGCATACTCAGGTGGCACCGGTTCGGGATAATCATTATCCCGTTGCTGGTAATGGGTATCACCTATTCGCTGGTGAGGAAGCAGCCGAGTGTGTATGGCTCCAGGACGAGACTGGCAGCAGGGCTTACCGAGGGAACACAGCAGCAGTTGCTTACCGGTAAGGATGGGCTGATGGAATCGAAGATCAACCAGACATTCAGCAACATTATCCAGACTATGCAGTTGAAGAGTGTGTATGACCAGGTGTCGTACCAACTGATACTGCATGACCTGACATCGAATGAAGAACCATTCAGAAAGCCGAGCAAGCTGCTGGGCTATCTTAACCCGAAAGCAAGAGAACATGCGATAGAAGTATATTCGAACAGCTACAAGAACAGGCAGGCACTATCGTTGTATGACGACGACCAGCGCGGCCTTTATGAAGTGTTGAAATCGATGGGGTATGACTATGACGCGCTCAGGGACAAAATAAGGATATACCGCATTGAGAACAGTGATTTCATCGACATCGAGTACGAGTCGGAAAATCCGTTGTTATCGGTATTCGTGGTGAATACACTTGCTAAGGAGTTTATCGACTACCAGACAGCGTTCACGGATCAGAATGGAAAGAAGTCGGTGGATTTCCTCAACCAGTTGATGATGGCGAAGAAAGACTCGCTGGACCGGAAAACGAACGAGCTGAAGGATTACAAGATACACCAGCACGTACTGGACCTTGCGGAGCAGTCGAAAGGTATCTTCACGCAGTTATCGCAACTGGAAACGGGGCTGGAACTGGCGCAAAAAGAGGTGGCTACCGATGCCGGGGCGCTGCATGATATGGAGCCTAAGCTGGATCAGAATGATAAGCAGACCGTAGAGCAGGTGAATAAAGAGATCGTGTCGGTGAAAGACCAGCTCAATGTACTGAACGAAAAATATATTAAGAGCAATTTCGACAAAAATATAAAAGTCACGATCGACTCGTTGAAGGACGTGATGGACAAGAAGATCAACCAGTCTACTGATAAACTGGTACAAAGCCCGACTTCTTCGAAAGAGAGTATAGTAGCAGAAAAGCTGAAACTACAGTTTGCGATGGACCTGGCGAGAAACAGTATCTCGTCGTATGAGTCGGCGATAGGCGAACTGAATCTGAAACTGGATGAACTGGTACCAAGAGAGGCTGTGATACAGGCTTATGAGCAGGATATAACAGTAGCCAGCCAGGAGTACTTTGACATATTGAAAAGGTATAACCAGGCCAACATGGAGCTGAACGCCGCAACCCATATCAAGCAGGTAGAAGTGGCTATACCGGGTGCGAAACAGCCGTCGAAGAAAATGATATTGGTGGTGCTGAGCGGGCTGGTGAGCTTTGTATTTTACCTGCTGGTGCTGTTTGTGCTGTATTACCTTGACGATTCGGTAAAAGTGCCGGATGACCTGACCCACAGAACCAATATGAAGGTGCTGGGGTACCTGCCGGTGATCAAGAGTTCGTTCCTGGATATACAGAAACTATGGAACATAGACCCTGTGAATCCGCTGAATACAGAGATAACCAAGCTGGTGCGGTCGGCACAGGCAGATGTGCGACAGTTAAAAGGTGACAGGCGGGATGCGAAATTGAGAAATCACGAATTTAAGAACCTGATACGCTCCACGCGATTTGAGATAAACATGGCGCTGCAGGGCAGCCGCAACCTGGTAGTAACCAGTACTACACAAGCAGAAGGTAAAACGCTTTTTGCACTGAGCCTGGTAAGCGCTTACCAGATGGCCAACAAGAAGGTGCTACTCATTGACGGCAACTTCCTGAGCCCGGATATCACTGAGATCACGCAGCCGAGGTACTTCATAGAAGATTATCTGAAGGGCAGGGTGTCGCTGACGAGCCTGGTAGAGGATGGCAACATAAGTGTGCTAGGCAACCAGGGGTATGATATATCGCTGTTTGAGATAAACAGCGAATACCAGATAGAGCAAAAGCTGCTGGAACTGAAGGATGTATTTGATGTGGTGATCATTGAAGCTTCTGCGCTGAATACGATGAACCAGTCGAAGGAATGGGTGTCTGTTGCCGACAGGGTACTGAGCATTTTCGAGGCGAATAACAGTATCAGCCATGATATGGCCCACCAGATAGACTATCTGAAATCACTGGACGGGAAATTTATCGGCTTCATACTGAATAAGGTGACCTATAACGAGAAAGAGAGCAATTTCAATAACAAGAAAGCAAACGGGAAGAAAAAATCTTCCAAGCTGCTTTTCTTCAGAAGAGAACAATAATATGGTTGCTACCATCTTATACAATGCCTGGATCTTCCTGCAAATAATTATAGGGTATAATTTAGTTGTTCCGCTTTTGTTGTATGTGGTATGGGCCATCAAAAGAAAGCCCGTAGCACAGAGCAACAGTAAAAACAATACCGCACACGATTACGGCATTATTGTGACGGCGTATGAACAGACAGACGCCGTACCTGCAGCTGTTGACTCACTGTTGAAGCTGCACTATACCAATTTCCTTATCTATATCGTTGCCGACAAATGCGATGTTTCTACATTGAAATTTGATGATGAACGGGTGATCGTATTGCGTCCGCCGGAAACGCTGGGCAGCAACACACGCTCACATTTTTATGCTATCCGTAATTTTAAAAGGGCGCACGATGTGCTGACGATCATTGATTCAGATAACCTGGCAGACCCTGACTACCTGGACGAACTGAACAAATATTTTGATGCGGGATTCTCTGCCGTGCAGGGAGTAAGAAAGGCCAAGAACCTGGACACTACCTACGCCTGCTTAGATGCAGCGCGCGATATTTACTATCATTTTTATGATGGTGAGGTGCTGTTTGCTGACGGGTCGTCGGCAACGCTGGCGGGGTCGGGGATGGCATTTAAGACAAGCCTATACCGTGAATGCCTGGAGCACCTTGATGTGACAGGCGCCGGATTTGATAAGGTGCTGCAGAAAGAAATTGTGAGCAGGGGGTATAGGATAGCATTCAGCGGAGATGCTGTGGTGTATGACGAGAAAACAACAAAGTCTGATCAATTAGTGAAACAAAGGGCCCGCTGGATAAATACATGGTTCCGTTATTTTGTTTTTGGGTTTTCAATGGTGGGGTTAGGGGTAAGGAAGGCCAACTGGAACCAGTTCTTATTTGGTATCATACTGCTGCGGCCACCACTATTTATGTTCCTTATCGTGTCCGTGTTTTGTATGGTGGCCAATATATGGATCAGTACCACGGCACTGCTTTTGTGGGTAATTGGTTTTGCGTGTTTTGTAGGTGGCTTCATGTTGTCACTGTCGCATGCGAAGGCTGACAAGCGGATCATACGTTCGCTGACAGGCATTCCTAAATTTGTATTCTTCCAGTTGTTGTCGTTAGTGAAGAGCAGGAAGGCGAATAAGATATCTGTAGCTACACAGCATTACAGCAGTAAAAATATAAATGACGTAGAAAAATGAGTACAATTAGTGAAAAGCAGCGGGAGCGGGAAGCTGCTGTGGAAAAGCAACAGGCAGAGGTGGATAAGAAAACGCGAAAGGTGGCGCTTGTGGTGGCGTTTGTAAGTGTATTCTATTTTTTTATTAAACTGTTGTTTTTATAATGAATAATGACTTCATCATACCTATATCACCGTCTTCGGGAAATACCCGGAGGGCGGGGTGGCGTGTGCGGAAGTCGTTCCTGATAGAGAAGCTGAACAACCCGATAGGTTATATATTGTTGTTCCTGGTTTGCGCCGGACTGGCCGCAGGGGTGGGGATGTATGGTATGAAATTCGGTATTATAGCCATGGTGGCCATGGTGGCCATACCAGCCGTTTATGCGCTGGTGGTGTACCCAATGGTGGGCATCTCGTTCTTTCTTATTATGGCGTACTTCCTGCTGTATATCCTGAAACTGGGCGTCAATTTTCCGCTGGGTACGATGATGGACGGTATGGAAGTGCTGTTTTTACTGGGCCTTCTGATCAAGCAGAAAAGAGAGCGTAACTGGAAGATATTCAAGGGGCCTATAAGTACCATGATCCTTATATGGCTTGTTTACAATGTGCTGGAAGCTGCGAACCCATCGGCGGAATCACGGATGGCGTGGGTGTATACGGTGAGGAGCGTGGCGGTGATCATGATCATGTATTTTATCTTTCTGTACAATATACGTACGATAGAATTTGTTCGTTTCCTGTTCAAACTGTGGCTGGTGCTGGCCTTGATAGCGGCGCTCTACGCTTATAAACAGCAATATATTGGATTCACGAGTTTTGAGGATGCTTACCTGCACTCAGACCCGAACGTGGCAGAACTACTGTTCATAGGCGGTGTGTGGCGGAAGTTCTCTATCTTCTCAGACCCGGTAGTATTTGCCTACACTATGGCAGTGAGCAGCCTGCTGTGCATTGGCATACTTAGCGGCCCGGTAACTAACCGGAACAAATGGATACTTCGTGGCCTTATCTATATGTATCTGAGCGCGATGCTGTTTTCAGGTACCCGCGGCGCTTATGTACTGGTGCCTGCCGGACTGGTGATGTATGCCATTCTGAAGTTCAACAAACGAATACTGACGATAGGGATCATAGGGGCGGTGTTCTTTGTGATACTGGTTTTTATACCCACCTCGAATAATACGTTATACCGTTTTCAGAGTGCGTTCAAGCCCTCCAATGACGCGTCTTTCAACCTGCGAAAGAATAACCAGAAGCGGATACAGCCGTATATACAATCACACCCTATGGGTGGCGGATTGGGCGCTACCGGGGTGTGGGGCCAGCGGTTTGCGCCTTATTCCTACCTGGCACATTTTCCGCCGGACAGCGGGTATGTGCGTGTGGCTGTAGAGAATGGCTGGATCGGGTTGCTGCTTCTTTGCACACTGATATTTGTGGCGCTGAAAACAGGGATAGAGAACTATTACCTGATCAAAGACCCCGAACTGAAATCGTATACGCTGGCTATGATACTCGTGATCTTCGCTTTTCATATAGGTAATTACCCGCAGGAGGCGCTGGTGCAGTATCCGTCCAATGTAAATTTTTACCTCGTTATAGCGCTTATCGGTGTTTTGATGCGACTTGAAAATCAAAAAAATATACCTGCGAATGGCGTCAAATGAGTTAGTGACAGGGAGGGATATCGTGATCGTGGGGCAACAACCCTGGGATGAGGAGATAGGCAGCAACTGCCGGAACATAGCCATAGAGTTTGCCAAACACAACCGGGTACTTTATGTCAATTCTCCGCTGGACAGATTTACATTGATGCGGGACAAGAATGAACCAAGGGTGAAACGGCGGCTGGCAGTGATAAAGGGTGAGCAGGAAGGGCTGATAAGCATACAAAATAACCTTTGGAACCTTTATCCTGACTGCATGGCCGAGTCCATTAACAAGATCAGGATACGGCCGGTATTCAATGCGCTGAATAAGATAAATAACAAACGGTTTGCGGCAGCTATAAAGAAAGCGATACAGAAGTTAGGGTTTAAAAATTTCATCCTGTTCGATGACAATGAGATGTTCCGCACATTCTATCTGAAAGAGCTATTGTCGCCGGCGATAAGCATTTATTATTCGCGCGACTATATGCTGGCGGTAGACTACTGGAAATATCATGGCACAATACTGGAGCCGTTGCTGATAGCGAAGAGTGATCTATGCGTAGCGAACTCGACTTACTTAGCCAACTATTGCGGGCAGTACAATCCACGGTCTTATTATGTAGGGCAGGGGTGTGAGCTATCTATGTTCACGGACTTGGCAGATAAAACCTACCCGGCAGACATAGCAGCGATACCGCGCCCTGTGGTGGGTTATGTAGGCGTGTTGCAAAGCATACGGCTGGATATAAAGTTGCTGGAATTTATTGCGAGGTGTAAGCCGGACTGGAGCCTTGTGCTGGTAGGCCCCGAAGATGAGGATTTCAGGAACAGCAAGCTGCACCAGATGAAGAACGTCCACTTCCTGGGGCCTAAACCTCCGGCTGCATTGCCGGGCTATATCAATGCGTTTGATGTGTGCCTGAACCCACAGATAGTGAATGAAGTGACGATAGGCAATTACCCGAGAAAGATAGATGAATACCTTGCGATGGGTAAGCCAGTAGTGGCTACTGCTACAGAGGCCATGAGTATTTTTGCGGTGCATACCTACCTGGCAAATACTAAGGACGACTATCTGAAGCTTATAGAAAAGGCGATGAAGGACGATAACACTGCGCGGCAGGAAGGGCGGAAAAGATTTGCCAGCTCGCATACATGGGAGAACAGCGTGGGTGAGATATATAAAGCGATCAACCGGCTGGAGAGTGGGCGCAAATAGGGCAAATGTTTTAAATTTGGATCATGAAGATTTTGGGAATACCGGTTTTGAACTATCACGCTATTGACGGGAATATGGCCGCCAACCCCGACTCACGGAACGTATCGGTATCGCTGCAATCGTTCAGGGAGCAGATGGAATGGCTGCACAAGGAAGGATATAAGTCCATAAGCGACAGTGACCTGAGAAAACTGCTGCTGGAAAAAAAACCGGTGGAAGGCAAGCATGTACTGATCACGTTTGACGACGGTTATTATTCCTTATACACCCACGCGCAGGAAGTGATGAGCAAGTATGGATTTGTGGCCACCCTGTTTCTGAGCACAGCATACATAGGCAAGCCATACGGGTTAAGCGATTTCTACTTTGTTGGCGATGACAGGCAACTATCCTGGGCTGAGATAAAGACACTATCGGAGAATGGCTGGTCGATACAGTCACATGGGAATAACCACGTAAAGATGAATGGACTGGATAAGGCGACGCTGTTGAAAGAGATCACAGAGAGCAAGCAAGCAATTGAGCAAAATCTGGGTAAGCCCGTTGATTCATTTGCCTTTCCGTACGGACTGTACAACAAAATGGTGCTGGACCAACTGGTGCATGTAGGCTACACTATGGCTTATTCGGTTCATTCGGGTCTGCTCAACCCATCCTCAAATAAAATGCGGGTACCGAGAATAGAGATCAATAATATGGACACGATGGAAACCTTTATTACCAAGGTGTCTACAGGTTATATATCGCCCGAGAACGAACGGAGATCGAAGATAAGGGACATGATCTATGCCAATGCTGCCGTGAAGGACCTTATTGAGAAGTGGACGCCGTTATTTGGTTTTGGCAACCACTGATACCGCTACTTAAAATAGTTATAATTGAACTTCAAGTGCCGGAACAGGTGCCGGGCAAGCGTAATGGCCGGATTGCTGCTTTCTCTCCAGAAATTGCGTTTGAATGTGCTGGGCTCAGTGCTTGAATTTACCTGGTCGAACAGGCCTTTGTTGTCGTCATAGAAAAGTGCCTTTCCTTTCTTTTTGATAAAGGACATCATCATTCCATATTCTGATACCTCTACGTTTACCCCTTCCTGGTGTCTGCCGAATTTTTGCAAAAACGTACTCCGGCGCAGGTGTGGATGGTCGCTGTACATGTAGAACTTCTTATAGCCGGGATACATTATTTTGAAACGCATTTCCGAGAATCCGTTCTTCACAGGGGTGAGGTAGGGGTACCGGAAATAGGCATAAAAGCGCACCATGTCCAGATCGGGACGCTCGGTCATGAACTGTAGAGCGTCCATCATTTTGGACGGAAAAGTCTCAAGGGGCACAAAGTCTTCCTGCACATAGAGCGTGTAAGGGGTCTTTACCGCATCCTGTCCTTTATTGATGTTATTACCCAGCCCGGCGTTTTTGGGCGCAGTGATGAGCCGGAAAGAATATGCACCGTGCAGCGACTTTATCTTCTCCACATGCTCCGGTTTGCTGCCATCGTCTGACACGACAATGTCTTCAAACTTACAGTTCAGCTTTTCATAGGAGGCCAGCAGCCGCTCCAGCGAACTACTCCTGTTGTAGTGAGTGATCAGTAATGTTACATCTTTGAAGTAAAATGGTCCGTTCATAGCGTTTTTAGTTTGTCAGATCTGCCTGGGCATTGTTTTTACTTCCCGCAGGCTCTTATACCATTTAAAGCGCAGGTACAGCCAGCGCATAGCCAGGAATGCAGGGTTTCTGCTTTGCCGCCAGTTGGCCCGGTCGAAAGTACTGGGTTCGTCGGCAGAGTTGGCATGTGTAAACAATGCCTGGTACTCGTCATAAAATAGTCCTTTGCCTTTATTCTGGATATAAGATATGGACATGTTGTGCTCTGCGATATTGCCATCAATCCCCTCCTGGTAACGTCCGAATCTCTGAAAAAAATTGCTGCGGCGCAGGTGCGGGTTATCGCTGTACATAAAAAAAGAAAGGTGGTTCAATGTCCACGGATTATATATTGTTTCCGAAAAGCCTTTGCCATATGGCTTCAAGGTGGGGTAGCGATAGAACGACCAGAAACGGATATAGTCAAGGCTCTTATCATCATTCATAAAACCGAGCGCATCCTGCAGGTGGGCCGGACAGATATCTGAGGGTATAAAATCTTCCTGAACGTATAAGGAGTAGGGTGTTTTTACCGCATCAAGCCCCCTGTTAATATTGGCGGGGAAACCTTTGTTGACGGGTGTGGATACCAGGCGGAATCCGTACTCCTGCTGCAATTCCTTTATTTTCTGCTGATGCTCCGGCTTGCTGGCATCATCAGAAACAACTATTTCATCAAAACGGCAGTTCAGTTCACGAAACCTGGCCAGCAACCTGCTCAGAGAGGCGCTCCGGTTGTAATGTGTGATAAGTAAAGTAACGCCAGGAAACGAAAATTGACCAGCCATATTCAGTTAAGTTTTCGAATTTATTCCGTCAACAATATTAGCGCATAAATGCAATATCCGAGGTACACTTTATCCATTTGTATTTTAAGTAAACCCAACGCAGAGACCTGATAGGAAAGCTGGTGCGTTGCCGCCAGTTGAGCAGCGGCCGCATGGTGCTGGGCTCTTCGTGCGAATTTTCATGAGCGAACAGGGCATCGTACTTATCATAAAATAAGCCTTTGCCTTTGTGCTGTAAAAATGAGATGGCCATTTTATAATCGATCACGTCTCCTTTCAATCCTTCTTTATAACGCCCGAATTTTTCAAAGAAATTGCTGCGGCGAAGATGCGGCGTATCGCTATACTGGTAGAACTTCAGGTGGTTGGTAGTCCAGAAATTAAACAACATCTGCGAGTAGCCCTTGCCATAAGGTTTCAGATCGGGGTACTGGCTGGCCAGCGACCAGAACCTGATATAGTCCAGTGCTTTGTCCTCATTCATAAAACCGATGGCATCCTGCAATGCCGCAGGGAAAATGTCAGACGGCACAAAATCTTCCTGCACATACAAGGTGTAGGGTGTAGTAACTATATCCTGCCCTTTGTTGATGCTGTGGCCATGGCCTTTGTTCACGGGAGTGGTGATGAGCCGGTATTTGTATTCCAGCTGCATCTCTTTGAGCTTATCCAGGTGTTCAGGCTTACTGGCATCGTCAGAGACCACTATGTCCCCGAACTTGCAATCTAAACGGCGAAACGCAGCCAAAAGCCTTTCCAGCGAACTGCTTCTGTTGTAATGTGTTATCAGCAATGTGATACCTGTAAAAGAATAAGGCGCTCCCATGTTGTTCACCAGTTTGGTTTGTTTATCAGTTCTGTACATTAACGGTACCGGTCAAAAATACAAATTAAAAGACGAAGCCGCTATAGCATGGCCCAACTAAAAAATATTTAACTGCGGGCTGAGTTTTCGGGAAATTAAAATGTTAACAAGCCTTGATATTAGTAGCTGATGAAGTAGTTTAGCGGTTCATGAAGCTTGTTTCTGTCATTACGGTCAATTTCAATCAAAGCAGCGTCACTGAGGCGCTGCTGGATTCGATACGTGCTTGTAATAGTTATGAGGCAGTGGAGGTGATAGTGGTGGACAATGGCAGTGAGGTGGATCCTGTGCCGGGCTGGCACATAAAATACCCCGGTGTAACATTTATAAGGTCGGAGGTGAACCTGGGGTTTGCAGGCGGTAATAACCTGGGCATAGTACAGGCAAAAGGCGATTATTTCTTTTTTGTAAATAATGATACCGAGGTCACAGACAGCCTTATAGGGCTGCTGGCGGGCACACTTGACGATCACCCGGAGGTGGGTATTGTATCACCTAAGATAAGATACTATAGCCAGCCCGATATGCTGCAATATGCCGGTTATACCCCCATGAATTATTATACTGCCCGCAACAAATGTGTAGGCCAGTTTGAGACCGATAAAGGGCAGTATGATGGTCTTACCGGGGAAACAGGCTATGCGCATGGTGCGGCCATGATGCTCAGGGCAGAGGCGGTGAGAAAAGCCGGGCCGATGCCGGAGATATACTTCCTGTACTACGAAGAGATGGATTGGTGCGAACAGGTAAGACGTGCAGGGTATAAAATATGGGTAAATATGCAGGCACTTATTTATCATAAGGAATCGATAACCGTGGGTGGTAATAGCGCTTTGAAAGAATACTTTATGAACCGCAACCGCATACTATTCATCAGGCGCAATTGCCCGTTCCGTGTGCGTTCTGTATTTTGGATATACTTTATTTTTGTAGTGGCTACGCGTAATATGATGGCCTATGTGAAAGACGGGCATTCGGGTTACATAGGTGTGCTGCTACGCGCGATAAAATGGAACATGGTGAATGATATTAACAGCACTAACCTGGGATATACTGTAAAAAACAGCGCATGATCTTCTTATTCTGGACGAGCCTCTTTATTGTATTCTATACCTTCTTTGGGTATGGCATACTGCTCTTTTTCCTGGTGAAGCTGCGTATACTGATAATGGGAAAAAGAGGCATACCAGACAATGGTGGCATCTGGCCTACACTTACGGTATTGGTAGCCGCTTATAATGAAGAGGATTTCATAGTGGAAAAGATAAAGAACACCTTATCGCTCAACTATCCGGCAGATAAGGTATCCTTTATTTTTGTGACCGATGGATCAAGCGACCGCACACCTGAACTGGTGGCGGGCTACCCGCAAATAAAGCTGATGCATGAGCCGGCGCGCAACGGTAAAATTGCCGCAATGCACCGCGCTATGCAGGAAGTACATTCTGAGATAGCCATATTTACTGATGCTAATACCATATTGAATAAAGACGCGCTGGTGAATATCTGACGGCATTATAAAGACCTTTCGGTGGGTGCTGTGTCGGGCGAGAAACGGGTGAATATAGATGACGTGGATGATGCTACTGCAGGCGAAGGGTTTTACTGGAAGTATGAATCTAAACTGAAGACCTGGGACTCCGAATTGTATTCGGTGGTGGGTGCAGCCGGCGAGTTATTCAGCATACGCACCAGGCTGTATGAGCCGGTGCCGGCAGATACTATACTCGATGACTTTATGATCTCTATGCTTATTGCCAGCAAGGGCAGCCGAATAGTATATGAGCCACTGGCCTATGCTACAGAGACCGGATCGGAAAATGTGGACGAGGAGCTGAAAAGGAAGATAAGGATAGCAGCAGGTGGTATACAGTCTATTTCGCGCCTGCCTGGTCTGCTGAACCCGTTTGGTAACTTTGTTCTTTCATTTCAGTATATCAGCCACCGTGTGCTCAGATGGACGGTGACGCCTTTCTTTATGATGCTGGCGCTGCTGTTGAATCTGCTGATAGTGGTGCCGCCACATGCTTATATCTATACGGTCTTGTTGGTATGCCAGTGCGCTTTTTATTTTCTGTCCCTATTGGGGTGGGTATTTGAAAAGCGAAATCTGCGTGTAAAAGCGGCATTCATACCGTACTATTTCTGCATGATGAATTATGCTGTAGTAGCTGGCATAAGGCGTTATATGGCAGGTGCGCAAAGCGCGGTATGGGAAAAAGCGAAAAGGAAATAAGCGCTACAGGTCTTTGCGTATCACGACTTCTTTTGGCGGGAATAGTATACGCCGTGCCCTTGCAAAGAGTGCTTTCCACAAACCACCGTCCATTTCTATCCGCCTGTCAGCAGTCCATACCATCGCCTTTACATTGGTGACACAGTGCAGCTTCCCGAATCCTTTTTCTCTCAGCTTCACCGCCAGCCAGCCGTCTTCGTTGGCTCCCGGTGGATGGTCGAAACCATTTACTTCGATACCCTGCAGCCGCCTGAAACCTGAATTAAAACCGTACACATTTACTGCTTCTTCGCGGAACCGCGTGTTGATCCATCGCACACTCTCAGCCATGTGCTCATAGACAAAATAGCTCTGCCTTGATGTGCGGCCGGTGGGGATGAACGCAAACCTACCATAGGTGATACATACTTCGTTACCATTTGTCAGCGGGGCTACCATCTCTTCGATCCAGTCCGGCGGGTATATGGAATCAGCGTCTGCGTTCAGCACATAGGTGCCCTTTGCAACAGCCAGCCCGGCATTGCGCGCGGCTGTGATACCTTGTTTGGTCTCCGTGATACAGGTTACCCCGGCGGCTTTCGCCAGGGCTTCTGTGTTGTCTTTTGAGTTATTGTTCACCACAATTATTTCCACAGTCCGCTGAGTAGTATTGGAAGCCAGTGAGAGCAATGTGCGTAAAATATTCTTCTCTTCGTTGTATGCCGGGATAACCACCGAGACCTCGGGCGTTCCCTTTGACAGACGGTCATAGAGTGGCCTGATGCGGCTGATGTTGTCTTCGTTGGTGCTGCAGCCGGCATCCCACAGTTTGCGTATACCAGGCGGTATGGTTATTGGCCTCATGGATCTTTTTTTGACCGTGACAGAACCTTGATCTCTTTTTTCAAGAACGTTTTCATCTCCGTATATCCTGCTGACAAGATGCCCGGAATAGTGTAGTCGAAGTTCTTGCGCAATTCATAGTATCCATACAGGATACCAGCAAGCGTCATTAAATAATTGCCGATGACCACGCCGAAAATGTTTCTGAGCGTAAAGGTAAAAATGAGCCCTGCGGCTATTTTCACTGCCAGCATCAGCACTACCTTGTAGAAATTCGTTTTTGTGCGGTGAATGATGTCCAGTGCCAGTCCGTTGAAGCGGTCGATAGGGTAGAAGATGGAGAGGATGAGCATCAGGCCATAGGCATTGATAGCTGCCAGTATAGGGCCTCCATCATAATTATGGCCGCCCATTATTTTAATGGCAAAGCTGCCTCCCACAAAAGCCACCGCGGCAAAGGGAATAAATGCCATGGTAAGCATGCCGGCATACTTCTTAAATATGTAAACGACCTGGTGCTTGTTCCCTGCGTTGTGCTGGATGGCCATTTCAGACATTCCGGTGGTCACAAAACTACGCAGGGGCATGTCTATCAGTCCCATGAAGCGCATAGCCAGGTTATACACGGCCACAGCAGCAGGACCCAGCAGGGCGTTGATGATCCAGGTATCAGAACTGGCAAGTGTAGTAGACAGCATGGTTGTACCGAATGTGAACTTGCCGAAATGGAATATCTCTTTTATACACTCACGTGTCCGGTTGCCGAAATACCTGATGCCGGATAAGTTACCCAGGATGCCAATAACGCTGCACAGGGAGTTGGTAAGGAAGTTAAAGATGAGGGCATTTTCCAGCGTGAATTTGTGTAAGCAAATGAGCGCAATGAACACGATGATGGTGCTGAGGCTATTGACCATGCGGTACAGGAACATGGCGCCATATCTCTCGTCGGCCTGCAACCGCCAGAACACCACATCTGCGGGTAGTGAGCTGAGGTAGGTTATGCCTACCCATTTGATACACAGAATCAGTTCTACATTGGTAGTATACGGCAGATACAGTGTGCCGAGGGCATTCAGCCCAAGTATGATGGCCGTCATAGCCAGCGCCAGGAACCATACGGAACCTAATACTGTTCTCGCCCGCTCATGTTCGGTACCGGCATAAAATTTTACGGTAGCAGTGGCAAAAAAGCCATAACGCGCAGACTCGCATATGGCTACGAATGTCTGGATGAAATACCACATGCCCGCCGCCTCCATAGACAAGTAGTGAAACAAGACAAACGATGTGGCAAAGCCCACCACCATCTGTACGCCATTGCCAGATAACACAAGCATGTGTTTGTTGTAATACCTGGAAAGTTTCAACTGGCGTATCATGGTTCGTTATACGGGACTGTTTGGTTTATACATTTTCCTTCTGAAACAATGCCGGTATGGTTTTCAGGATCAACCCTATATCATACCAGAAACTATGATTCTCGGCATAAGTGTTATCGAGCAATAGTCTTTCGTCTTCCGACATTTTGGCTTTACCCCTTTTCTCTACCTGCCACAATCCGGTGAGCCCTGCAGGGGCCAGGAAGCGTGGCGCGTACTTATCGGTAGTCAGTTTCTCAGCCTCATACAAAGGTAATGGCCTGTTACCCACAATACTCATGTCGCCTTTCAGCACATTCCACAACTGGGGCAACTCGTCTATACTGTAGTTACGTATGAACCTGCCTATTTTGGTGATGCGGGGGTCGTTCTTCAGTTTAAAGAATGCGGCGTCGCCCTGTTGCTTTTTTACATCGAGGTACTGCTTCTCACACCAGGTCACATTATCGGCATAAACTTTACTCCGGCACGCGCTGCCGGTTATTTTGCACTCTTCGCACATAGACATAGAGCCAGGGTCATCGGCTGTTTTATCATTCGAGTTGTACTGATTCAGGTGTTTCAGGTCTTTCAGCCTTTGGTCGGCATCGATGAACATGGACCTGAACTTGTAAAATTTGAAGACCCGATAGCCCGTACCTACCCGGTAAGAATAATACAAGACCGGTCCCTTGGATTCCAGCTTCATTATGATGATAACAATGAGAATGAGCGGCGATAAACAGATAAGGGCTAAACCGGAAAATAAGATGTCAAAACTCCTTTTCAGAAAAGGGGTCTTATAAACTGCTACTTCCTGTTTGTCTATTTCCTTATGCAGATAGCGCCAGTGCTTAAACAGGAAATTGAGCCTTTTTTCAACGTCGGGTATTGAAAGCGGGGTAAGGAAGACATCGGCAACGCCTGCCTGCAGGCATATCTGCGAAAGGTTGGCGTCCAGCTTTTGTGATATAAGAAAGAAGGGGATATGCGGCAGGCCCTTTTTTTTCATTACTTCCGAAAGCGAAACACCTGCAGCACCCATCACTTCGCTTTCAGAAATGACGGCTACTACGTTCAGCTTCAGCCGTTCGTAATCTTTTACTACATCGTAAATGCTGTTAAAAAGCTGGAACTGGCGTTTCCCGATATCGCATCGCTTTATAACTTCAAACGTTGAATTGTTGAAATTCAAGA
The DNA here is from genome assembly GCA_013288285.1 of Bacteroidota bacterium. Taxonomy (GTDB): domain Bacteria; phylum Bacteroidota; class Bacteroidia; order Chitinophagales; family Chitinophagaceae; genus Nemorincola. The sequence continues at coordinate 21,724 of JABDCE010000020.1, read as the reverse complement.
GCGCAATGATGCCTGAATTGCTGTCGGGTACACCCATAATTCACTAAAAGCGTTTGGTGATCAATGACTTACCGTATCGTTTGAGTATGACATTTATCCTTACTTCAAGTTCGCGCGGGTTGAAAGGTTTTACGATGTAGTCGTCGGCGCCTGCTTCCAGGCATTTTATCCTTGTTTGTGATCCTTCCTCGCCAGACAGGATAATGACCGGGATGGCTTTGAAGAAATTGCTTGCTTTCAATTGTACAAGGAGGTCGTAGCCATTTAGTTCAGGTGTGTTGAGGTCGCTGATGATCACATCCGGCACATTCCCTTGTTGCATGTAAGAAAGGGCTTCCATTCCATTTTCAAAAGCAGTAACAACAAAATTATATTCTAATACAGCGCAGAGTAATGTTTTTATAGCAAAGTCGTCTTCTATAACTATTACTTTTTGAAGGACGGTATTATTGTTCATAATTTTATTAATTACATTTAATCGGCAGCCACCATAATGTGTGGCATGATCTGACTAAAGCTAAAGTAATCAATTGCAAAGTACAATAAATAGTTTTGACCGGCTTATTTAAAAAAATAAATGTACTCCCTTTTTTAAAAACGGAAAACCAAACGTTTCTGTGCAATTATACTCCTTCAAAATTATTCTTTAATCGCTGAATCGATAGTAAACACTCAAAAAATATCTTTTAATTAACGCTCCCGGCTACTTGTTCCGGTGCATATTGCTGTTTGGGGCTGTTTATGTTGCCCTGATCCACTCTTTGGTAGCCAGGTCATACTTTTTTATCACTTTTGCCGGGTTGCCCGCGGCCACGGAATATGGCGGTATATCTTTGGTAACCACTGATCCTGCCGCTACCACGCTGTGCTTTCCAATCGTTACACCGGAAGTAACTACTACATTAGCGGCTATCCAGCAGTCATCTTCAATGGTAATAGGTGCGGTGGTTACGTCCTGCATCCGTATGGGCACAGCGGGGTCTTTATATTCATGGTTGAGTCCGCTGGCTACTACATTCTGCGCCAGTATCACATTATTGCCTATAGTTACGGGGCCGATAATTATATTGCCCATCCCTACCAATGTATTATCACCTATGATCACATTGCCCACACCATTATTGATCGTGCAAAAATCTTCTATCACGGATCTTTCCCCCAGTTCGAACTTATTGAACGGGAGCACGTCCATGCGGGTGCGACGACATATGGACGAACCTTTCTTGCGGGTATGAAAGAACCTGTTGAGGAACAGCCGTACCCAAAGCCTTGGCCGTGCCCCTCCCTTAGGGATCAGCATCCTGTGAACGAACTTTTTTAAGGCGGGGTTACTTTTAATAGTGCTTGCAACAGACATAGCGGCTTTTGTTATTAGCTCTCGATTAATTCCTTTAATTGAGTCATCACTGTTTTTATGGTCGTGTTCACTTTTTCTATCTGCTCGTTGGTATGTTCATTGTCCGTGGTGGTTTTCTCCAGGTCCCTGATAACCTCTTTCAATGAATCTATACCCATATTATCTATGCTCGACTTCATTTTATGGGCCAGATTGCCCAGCAGTTCATAATTCTTTTCGTTTGCCGCAGTCATTAATTTGTTGAGGGCATCCGGCATTGTATCCAGGAAAATGGTAATGATCTTTTTGGTAAAAGCAGGGTCGTCTTTCCCGATGGTATTGATCATGGCCAGGTCGTAAAGCTTCACTTCAGCCGGTATATAATAATTCGCGGGCGTCTCATTCGGGTTCTTACTTCCCGGCGTTATTTTCAGCCTTAGCGTATCATTCGTCTTTATGATCTGGTTAATTACAGTAAACAGCTTTTCTTCGGTATAGGGCTTGGTTATATAGCCGTCCATGCCTATGCTCATGTATTTGTTGCCATCGCCTTTCAGTGCGTTTGCGGTAAGCGCAATAATGGGAATCGATGATTTGTCCCGGGCGTTTAAGGTGCGTATCTTTTTGGTGATCATTGATTTATCTACCACAGGTTTCTCAGCGATCTTCAGTGCCCTAATGAGCTTGGTAGCGGTAATGCCATCCATTTCCGGCATTTGTATGTCCATCAGTATCAGGTCGAAATGGTGTGCGCTGACGCTATCAACCGCATCCTTCCCGTTGCTCACCACGGTTACCTCGCAGCCCCATCCCTCCAGAATATGCCTTACCAGGAACTGGTTCAGCTCCACATCTTCAGCAACCAGTATCCGTATGGATTGTAAGTCTTTATAGTTGATCTCGGACTTATCTTCGTCCGGTATCATGGACGCATCTCCTTTCTCGTAGGGGATATAGAATGAAAAGGTCGTACCCTCATTTATCTTACTCGAAACAGTGATGCGGCCTCCCTGCATTTCTACCAGATTTTTGCAGATAGTAAGGCCCAGGCCGGTGCCTCCATACTTACGTGTGGTATCTACAGACGCCTGCACAAACGGGTTGAATATATGCGATAGCTTGTCTGACTTTATGCCTATCCCCGTATCCTGTACCTGTATCTCTATGGTTACTTTGTCTGCTTCGCTCTTTTTATAATCGAGGTTTATGGAGATATCGCCGTCCGTGGTAAATTTCAGCGCATTGCTCAGCAGATTGTTCAATATCTGGCTGAGGCGGTAGGGGTCGCCTATTACTACCAGGTCGTCTGGCAGCGTGCTGTTGAGGAGCAGGTTTATGTTCTTGTCTTCCGCCTTAAACTGGAATGATTGCAAAGTAGTGAACACCTTCTCTTCAAATTTGAACGGAATAGATTCAAGGTCCAGTTTTCCCGCGGCTATTTTCTCTATATCCAGTACGTCATTTACTATAGTCAGCAGGTTATTGGCAGATTCCGAGATCAGCTTGGTGAATTTTCGCTGCTGTGTGTCGAGGCCGGTTTTAGAGAGCAGATTGGCAATGCCTAGTATGCCCGTCATCGGGGTACGTATTTCATGGCTCATATTGGCCAGGAACGTCTCTTTTGCTTTATGGGAGTCCTCAGTCACCTTTTTAGTGGCCAGTAATTCCTTTTCCGTTTTTATACGGTCAGTAATATCCTGCGAGAAACCGATGATGTAGGGTTCAGAGTTCTGTTCGTGGACGGTGAAATTTTTATACAGCAGGAACGATCGTTTATTTTTCTTTCCTATTACTCTGAATACGCCCGTGGCCGTACCTTCCTTGATCACTTTTTCGAGGTAGTCTGTATAGAAGCTTTTAATATCCTCTTTAGGCATGAAATCAGTAAGCTGCATGCCGGTGAGCTCGTTTTGTGAATACCCCAGCAGTTCACAAATAGCGGGGTTTACAGTAAGCAGCTTGCCATTCAGGTCATGCGTGCAGATGAATGCCTGGCTATAGTTAAAGAGGTCGCGGTATCTTTTCTCATTCAGCTTTACCTGGTCTTCTATCTTCTTCCTGTCGGTGATGTTAAGCCCGAAGCCGATCACCTGGATCACCTCATTGTGCTCATTGATTACCGGGTACATGTTTCGCAAATGGTATTCCACTGTGCCATCCGGAAGGATAAGTTTCTCTTCCCAGTTATTTAGCCGCCTGGATTCTATAACCTTATTGAATATAGCCCTCCGTTCTTCTGCAATGCTCATCGGCTTGTTGCGGTACAGCACAAAATCCTCATCCCGTTTACCGATCATCCATTTTCTCAATTCCTTATCCTTCATCGCCATCGGATTGATAAAGAGGTATTCGTGCTCCGGGCTGAAGGCCACGATATCCGCCGGGATATTGTTTAGCACATTCTCATAAAACACTTTCTGTTCTTCCAGTTTCTTTTCCGCGTTTATCTGCTCGGTAACATCAACGTACTGCCATAAGTGACCCTCGTATTTACCGTCTAAAAATATAGGTACATAGTCCCGTTTGAAAGAGCGCCCATCTTCAAGCGCTATCAGTTCATTGAGCACGGGTTGTTTACGTTCGAGAATAATATCTATTCTCGCTACTGCTTCGTCCGGGTATTTATAAACATGTTTATTTTGTTTCGAAGCCAGTGTATAATTCACACCTATCAGTTCTTCGGCGTTCTGGGTCATGCCCAGGAATGTGCTGAATTTGTCGTTGGCCAGTATTATTTTCTCGTCCTTATTTTCTACCACTATACCGGAATCCAGATTCTTTATCAGAAAGAATAGTCTGTTTGCCGTCTCCTTTAACTGGTATTCCAGTTGCTTCTGTTGGGCTAAGAGACTTTCGCTTTGCCTTATGGCGTCTTTTTGCCGGTCAACGGTCTCCATTAATTCTCTGACTGCCTCTGCTGATTGTCCGGTTTCCTTTTGTGAATTCAGTGCTCCGATCAGAGAATCGCGTTTAGCAAAATCGTTCAGGTCTGTATTGTCACGTTCAACCAATATGGGGCCACCAATGAACAAAAGCTGATCCGGGTTGTCGATAAATTCAAAATATCCCTGTAGTGCAGGCGCAGAAGAACCTTTTATGTTGAGCAGGATAGATTGCCCGGCAAAGTGCCGGAAAAAGCTAAAAGTGATCGTTTCTTCTTTAAATCCTTTAATTTCAAAGTATTGGGTAAACGGCAGTCCTTCTTCAATAGGCAGCAATGTAGCCAGTGAACTTCCGAAAGAAGATATTTTCAGTTCGTTGCTGACAACGATATGATAAGGGAATATCCTGCTTAGTTGTTCGGGCCTGAATGAAAACGCGGATGCCGGCATAGATCGATCACTGCTTACTTTTTAAATGTACTCAATATATGATATACATATCTTTCAAAGGTATCTTTAATTATCCAAAAGTGAAGGATAAGTGTATGAAATAATGTAATCAAAAAGTTAAGACACAGCGCATATTAAGATCATTTTGAAAACGGAAGCTTTATGGCTGCGATAATCAGGCTTTTGCTACTTTTGAATCAACACAGACCACTCACACATTCCAGTCATGAACAATTACGAAATAGCCGATCATTTCTCGCTGCTGTCCAAGCTGATGGATATACATGGCGAGAACAGTTTCAAAGCCAAGTCATATGCGAGCGCGGCTTTCAATATAGAGCGGCTGCCGGCTGAGGTAGCGGGGATGAATGACAGAGAATTGTATGCCCAAAGAGGGATAGGGGAGTCGACGGGGAAGAAGATACGCGAGCTACAACTGACCGGAAAGCTACAGCAACTGGATGACCTCATTGCCATCACGCCGCCCGGCATCATTCAAATGCTGGACATCAAAGGGCTGGGGCCCAAGAAGATAGCAGTAATATGGAAAGAACTGGGCATAGAGTCGCTGGGAGAACTGGAGTATGCCTGCAATGAGAACCGGCTGGTGGCGCTGAAAGGCTTTGGCGCGAAAACGCAGGAGGCTGTACTGCAGAATATCGTTTACTTCCAGCAAAACCAGGGCTTCCATCTATGGGCGGAAGCTGAGGCGTTTGCGCTGTCGGTACTACAGCAATTGCAGAAAGGGCATCCCGGGCAGTTGTTTGCACTCACGGGTGATATACGGCGGCAGACCGAAACGCTTGAATATGTAGAGCTCGTGACCGACATGGACAAAGACAGCCTCATCAACGAGTTCGGTACCATAGAAGGCACTACTACTGAAGAGGCCGATAGTAGCTTTCTGGTGCGCATCCCTGGCCGGCCAAGGCTGCGCTTCTACCCCACGGATAAAAGTAAGTTCTATCATACGCTATTCCTTACCAGCGCCAGTGAGGAGTTTATATCTGCGTTTAAGAGCGGCTACTCAATACCAGAAACCCCTGCGACCGAAGAGGAGATATTCACTGCCAATGGCCTCACATTCGTACCACCAATGCTGCGTGAGACGGGCGATATACTGACTAAGGCCGGAAACCTGCCCCGGCTTATACAGCCCTCTGACATAAAGGCCATTATCCATTCTCACTCTACCTGGAGCGATGGTGTGCATACGATAGCGGAAATGGCAAAGGCAGCAATAGCCATGGGCCTGGAATACTTAGTACTGAGCGACCACTCGCAATCGGCATTTTATGCCGGAGGCCTTAAGCCTGACAGGGTAGCTGCGCAACACCAGGAAATAGATGCGCTTAACGCAAAACTGGCGCCGTTCAGGATATTCAAGAGCATCGAATCAGATATACTTGGCGATGGCAGCCTGGACTATAGCGCACAGGTGCTTAATACCTTTGACCTGGTGATAGCCAGTGTGCACAGCAATCTGAAGATGAGCCAGGAAAAGGCTATGGACCGTGTGCTGACGGCCATCCGCAACCCATATACGGCTATATTGGGACACCCGACCGGCAGATTGCTGCTGTCGCGAAAAGGGTACCCGCTCGACCATAAGGAAGTGATAGATACCTGTGCGGCCCACAATGTGGTCATAGAGATCAACGCACACCCCCGCCGGCTGGATATGGACTGGCGCTGGATCAGCTATGCCATGGAAAAAGGCGTATTGCTATCTGTAGACCCTGATGCCCATACTGTTGACGGGTATAAGGATACATATTATGGCGTAATGTCAGCACAAAAAGGTGGGCTGACGGTAGACCATAATCTCAGCAGTTTCAGCCTTGCCCAATTTGAAGAATTTATCAGTAAACAGAAAAGAAAAATAGCCTGATCGGGTAAATTTCCTAAAGCTAATGACAACTCAAGATGAATTCCGAATAGAAAATCCTTCCGGCCATCGGAGCAAATTTTCTATGCATCTGAAGTATATATTGCTGCTTGGGTTTATTTCATTTGTTGCGTATGCGAATACAGTGAAAAATGGTTTTGTGTTCGATGATAATGATGCGATAAAAGAAAACAAGGTTGTCGCCAAAGGAATTCGAGCGATACCTGAATTACTGGCCACGCCATACCGGTATGGGTCTTTGAAAAATTCAAATGATTATTATCGTCCATTGTCTTTGGTAACATTTGCGGCAGAATATGAATTTTCTGAATTGAACCCGGTTTCATACCATTTCATCAACGTCTTGTTGTTTGCGGGTTGTGTTATATTGCTTTTCCTTTTTTTAGATGAGCTTTTCGAAAGGCAAAGAACTAATGTTGCCTTTATCGCGTCTTTATTATTTGCATTACATCCTATACATACAGAGGTAGTTGCCAATATAAAAAGCAGGGACGAATTGCTTTGTTTTTTCTTTGCTTTTATCAGTTTGAATGTATTTATAAAGTATGTACAGACCGGTAAATTTGTACAATTAGTGGTTGCTTTCATTTGCTTTTTTCTGTCATTATTATCCAAAGAAACTGTAGTTACTTTTCTTGCCGTCATTCCACTTATTTTCTTTTTTTACCGGAATGAAAACAGAAAACGTAGCGTTCATATAATGGCGAGTGTTCTACTTGCGGTCATTGTCTTCCTTACAATAAGATATTCAGTCTTAAGTCACTATAATGTGGGAAAGATAGGCAGCGCCAGTTTCATAGAAAATCCGCTAGTTAAGGCCGACCTTTCTTTTGAATCAAGGATAGCTACGGCCGTTTTGGTCTCAGGCTATTATATTAAATTCCTATTTTTTCCTTACCCGCTTATCTCTGATTACTCATACAATAGTATTCCTTTTGCACATTTTAGTGATCCCCTGGTGCTGGTATCTTTGCCGGTATATCTTTTCCTGATCTTTGCCGGTATAAGATGTTTATTTAAAAACCAAAAGGATCCCTACGCGTTTGCTATTTTATTTTATCTCATTACGATCTCATTATTCACCAATATTCTTTTTTTATTAGCCATAGGGGAGCGGTTTACTTTCTTTGGGTCTGTTGGGTTCTGTCTGGCCCTGGCACTTATTCTTGAAAAGTACGCTGGAAAAGCATCATCCGGAAACCTCTCCATATTAAAGCAGCCAAAGATATTGGGTGTAATAATTCCCATAGCTCTTATTTACTTGTTCATCACTGTTGACCGTAACGGCGAGTGGCGCGACAATTACACACTATTCACCACGGATATTCCCAAATCACCTAACAATTGCAGGCTAAGGTATTTTGTGGGATACGAACTGGAAAAAACAGTAGCCGTGAATGAAAGTGATCCACTATCGCAAAAACAGACGAGAGAGGAAGCGATAGGGTACTTTAGACAGGCAATCAATATCTACCCGGAATTTGCTGATGCGTATGCCAATGCTGGGTATTTATTTTTTAATATCTCCATGTACGATTCTGCGGAGGCGTATGATAAACAGGCGCTGAAAATAAATCCCGGATTTCATGATGTAAGGACCAACCTTGCAAAAGTATATTTCGTCACAAGAAAATACCGCCAATCCATTGCATTATGCAAAACGCAACTCGATTTAGATCCTAACGACGCGGAAGCGTATGCTAATCTGTCGGCATGCTATGGCAGTATAGGTAAGTATGATTCTGCTATTCATTATGCCAGTATGGGACTGGCGGTAAATCCTGAGTTTAATACACTGTACCAGAATATAGCACTCTGCTACAAGCTGATGGGGAATGTGGACTCCGCAAGCAAATATGAGTTGATCGCCCGGCGATATAATCCCACGTTCAAGTTAAATTAAGTTTAATGGTTCCCGTTTATTAAGCCGGCGGCATAATTTTTAGGTGATTAGGTTAACAATTGTTAACTAAAAATCCCCAATTATGGAAAACCTAATGGTTTTTGACGAAAAAGCGAAAACAAGGATAGGCATCATTTGCTTTATACCCATAGCGGCGTTCTTCGCCTGCTTTGTCTACTACCTCACATTGCTGGTGCCGCTGTCTGAAGGCCACCACCAGGCCGCAGCTGTAGTAGGTATCACCAGCCAGAACTACGATACCATGCTTGTGATGCTGGCTGCTGCTGCTACTATCACAGCGCCAATATTCATCTACTGCTTAGTGTTGCTGGCCAGGTTCAAACACATGAATTCAGCAGATAAGTTAGTATGGATCGTATTCCTGTCAGTACTGGCGCCGGTAGCGTCTGCGCTATTCTGGCTGTTCATCATCAAACGGGTACCGAAATATGTGCCTACTCACCCGGATATAGCCTGATAGGGCTTGCCACGGCAATAGTATCAGATGCAGTTAAAGTTCTACTTTCTGCATCTGCTCTTTCATGTAGCTATCTATATTACCGAATAGAAACTCGGGGTATTCGTTACTGAATTTCACTTTTACAAATCCACCCAACAGCGGACGTGCGGCAGGTTGCTTCATGTCTGCTGTGGAGATGGGAATGAGGTCGTACTCCGCAGCGGGGAAATAACTGAGCACACGAAGCGCAAGTTCCACACGGTTGAGGTAATCAGTACCGCCTATATTATATACGCCTTCCTTATTATCTCGCAGCAACACATACATGGCACGGGCTATATCCCAGGCATTGGCCGGAGACGCATACTGATCGTACGGGAGTTTTAGGGTTAGCTTCTGATTGTTCTTGCATTGATCTACAATACGGGCCACAAAGTTCTTACCGCGGATCTCATTACCATATACATTGGTGACCCGGAGTACCAGGGAGCCGAGCACATCGCGGAGGACTATCTGCTCGGCCTCCAGCTTGTGACGGGCATATACGCTCAATGGGTTGAGGGGTGCATCTTCCCGGTAAGGTCCATGCTCGCCGTCAAAGACATAATCTGTGGATATATAAACCATCTTAGCCTTGCAGTCCCGGGCTACCTGCACGAGGTTGATGGTGCTTTGAACGGTCTTTTCGTAACTTTCTTCCTCGTGGGCCTCGCAATAATCTACATGGGTGAGGGCGCCACAATGCACAATAACATCTGGTGCGAACTCCGCAATATCGAAGTTTTGCGGATGGCCGGCATTGAGGGTATCATAGAATACCGTGTCATCGGTTTGGAAGGAGAAGTAAGAGCCGACAGTATCCCAGCCCTGCTCTGTGAAATGCTTCAGGCAGTTGCTGCCTACCAAACCCGATGCTCCTGATATAAATACTTTCATTTAAATGATATTAAGGTGCGCAAATCTACAAAAAAGAAAGCAGCCCGTTAAGGCGAGCGCGAGTGCGGAGAGTGAGAGCGAAAAAACCATCGCCAGCGGTAGTGCAGCAGTTGAAATAATATTTATTATTTGCTCCCCAGCGAACGAGGTTGGAAATAGGATATGGACTCCTGGAGGATTACATATACATCCCCGGAGTATGACTTACTTTCCAGTAATCAATTATACCTTTTAACATTGTCAGTAACTCATTTGGATCCATTGGTTTTTTGAAATAACCTTGTATCCCCATCAGATAAGCATCGTTGATGAAATTTTTTGTGACCGTAGTGGAGAGAATGATATAAGGAACGCACTTAATGTTTATTGACTCATTTTTCTTTACCCGTTCACGCAGCTCCAGTCCGTTGATCTTGGGCATATTTAAGTCAGAGATTATGAGAAAAGGGATCTTCTTCATTTGTATGAGATAATCAATAGCCATTTCACCATTATCCAGAAAAACCAATTCATTTGAATAATTAAGTTTGTTATAGACCATTTGAATAAACCGCTGGTCGTCGGGATCGTCTTCAATTACTAAAATTGGTCCATTCTTATTCACGGTAAAGTCTCTGATTTAAAAAATGATATGAAATTATATGGCTCATAGCCGTGTGGTGATCATTCAACTGGCAGGAATATAAATATCGAATGTTGCTCCTTTGTTCAATTCGCCTGTTGCGATGATAATGCCATTGTGATTCTCTACTATCTTTTTAACAATGGCCAGCCCGATGCCTGTGCCTGCATATACTTCTTTGCTGTGCAGCTTCTGGAATACTTCAAAAATACGTTCACTGAATTCAGGTTCGAAGCCGATACCGTTGTCTTTAACAACGATGTGGCAATAATTTTTTTCCGGTGAGAGCTTTGCATTATTTAGCTTACTGCCTTTTACAATTTCGCACATTATTGTTATTTGCAGCGGAATCCCGGGTTGAGAAAATTTGAGCGCATTGCTGATGAGGTTGTACATCAGCTGGCGAAACTGGAAGGGGATAATATTGGCATCGCATAAGTCGGTAGCTTTGATGGTTGCATTTTTTTCATGGATAGTGTCTTTCAGATCAGCTCTGATTTCTTCAACAATTATATGGAGATCGGTTTTTTCAAACTTGTGGTCGGTAGTGCTGATGCGTGAGAAAGCCAGCAGATCTTCGATGAGTTGCTGCATTCTGCTTGCTGCCAGTTGCATTCGCTGGAAATTATATTTGCCGTTTTCTGATAGATTTGCATGCTCATTTTCGAGAATGACGGTGACAAAGGTTTGTATTTTGCGTAGTGGCTCTTGTAAATCGTGGCTGGATATATAGGTGAATGCCAGTAACTCTTTGTTGGCAATGATCAGCTCGGCCGCTCTTTTTTCTTTTTCTTCGTTTTGAAAAGCCAGTTCTTTGTTGGCAACGATCAGCTCTGCCGCCCGTTTTTCTTTTTCTTTGTTTTGAAAGGCCAGTTCTTTGTTGGCAACGATCAACTCTGCCGCTCTTTTTTCTTTCTCATCATTCTGAAAAGCCAGTTCTTTGTTGGCAATGATGAGCTCTGCCGCCCGCTTTTCTTTTTCTTCGTTTTGAAAAGCCAGCTCTTTGTTGGCAATGATGAGCTCTGCCGCGCGCTTCTCTTTCTCCTGGTTCTGAAAAAGCAGTTCTTTGTTTGCAATGCTTAATTCTGCTGCGCGTTTTTCCTTCTCCTGGTTTTGAAAGACCAGTTCTTTATTAGCAATGCCTAATTCCGCCGCACGTTTTTCTTTTTCTTCGTTTTGAAAGACCAGCTCTTTATTAGCTATACCCAGCTCGCTTGCTCTTTTTTCCTTTTCTTTATTCTGAAAGAGCAGTTCTTTATTAGCTATACCCAGTTCCTCAGCTCTTTTTCCTTTCTCCTGATTTTGAAAGGCCAGTTCTTTATTTGCAATGCCCAGCTCGGCAGCGCGTTTCTCTTTCTCTTTGTGCTGAAAGGCCAGCTCTTTGTTGGCCGCCATCAATTCATTGGACCTTATGTCGTCTATGTGCTGGTTCATTTAGGATGCCTTGGTTTGAAAAAAATAAGGGAATACAGTTTATATCTATGCTTCGAGTACAAAGTGCTCTCTTGCCGGTTGCAGCATATGTTTTTGTGCAATCAGGGTGAGTGTATTGTGGATTATTTTTTCGTATTGAGAAATTATAGGTGGTTTGCGAATGAAGTATTGCGCGCCATTCTGGTACAGCCTGCTCACCACCTGCTCGTCATTGGAAGTGGAGAACATGACTACGGGAAGATGTTTCAGTTTTTCGTTGAGCTTTATTTCTGATAGACATTCGAAGCCGTTTTTGCGTGGCATATTCAGATCGAGGAAAAGAACATCGGGAAGTTCATAGGTTTCGTTTGTGAGCAATTGCATGAGTTGGTTTCCATCATGCACGGCTAAGAGATTGGTTAACAAAGGCAGTTTTTCAACAGCCCCTTTAAAAAATATGCAATCATCGATATCGTCATCTGCCAGCAGAATATTAAGCGCAGGGTTCGGTTGTTGAAAGTTCATGGTGATTGATTAAAAAAACCTTGCTGTACAGTTATATAATGATGACGAAAAAGAAGATACATTTTTAAATTTGTAATGAAAAAAGATGTAGGCCCATTAAAAGAATATATGCATAGTAAAATCATGCCAGTATAAATTATTATGGCTTAAATTATTATAAACTGGTTCAGACAGATGATATTGGTAACCTTATTCGTTTTCAATTCGTTAACGTAATGGCTCAATGATTTGTGCTGGGGGTATTTTTTGTGGGGTAGGTTTACCCCGGTTTCTTAGCCGAATTAAATGGATGTGCTACTATATGGGAGTATTTTTCGACTGAAGCGTCTTGAAATAGGGCTACACATCTAAATTTTTTTTCCAACCGAGGCTGATATACTTTACATTATGATAGGCAACCGTGCCGTTTGCAATTATGTTGGTACATCATGTGTAGGGCTTAATGCCTATTTTTGCACTAATACCGCACCTTTTAGAAATTTCCTATGAGCAGTTATCTCGTTAAGCGGCGCTGGATGCGCAATAGTTTATTGGTCCTTTTGTTCACTATTGCTGTATATGGCACTGCTATTGCCCAGAGCTGGGACACTGTAGGCATTGCCCACTTTTCGGCAGGAGAGGCCTATTCCGGCACAGTTGCCATTGACAGGCACGGCACGGCATACGTGGCCTATACGGATATGTCCTGCGGCCTCTATCAGGCTACAGTAAAAAAAATAAATGGCAGCTCGTGGGTAAATGTCGGCAGTCCGTGTTTTACCACAAACTCTGCAATATGTACGTCCATTGCTATTGGCAAAGCAGACACACCGTACCTCGCATTCAGTGACGCTAGTTATGGAGGCGGTAAGGCCACAGTCATGAAATATGATGGTACGAGCTGGGTGTATGTGGGCACTCCCGGTATCTCAGCCGGCGTAGTAAGTTACATATCCCTGGTTATGGATAGTGCAGGTGCACCTTATGTCGCCTTCAATGATGGCGGTTATGGTAATAAAGCCTCTGTAATGAAATATGACGGCAGTAGTTGGGTAAATGTCGGCAGCCCCGGATTCTCACTGGGATGGAGCCAATATGAGGCGATGGTAATAGACCGTAGCGGCACGCCCTTCGTTGTTTACCAGGACGATGCAAGTAGCTGGAAGGCAACAGTCATGAAATTCAATGGTACGGGCTGGGTAAGTGTGGGCAGCCCCGCCTTTACGCCTGATACGGCACAATTCACCTCCATCGCTTTAGATACAGCAGGTATACCTTACATAGCATTTGCCGGCGGGCACTATAGTGGCTCCACCCCGGCTTACGTCATGAAATTTAACGGTACAGGCTGGTCTGCCGTCGGCACGGGGAGCATCTCCGTTGGCACGACCCAATATACGTCAATAGTATTCAGCAGCGATAATAAACCGTATGTATGTTACCCTGACTTTGGCGCTGGTGCCCGGCTTGCCGTAAAGCGTTTCAATGGGAGCAGTTGGGTAATTGTTGGTCCCCCATATATCTCCCCGGGTATTACTGGTTCCGCGTATATGGCCATCAGCAACCGGAATGAACTGTATGTATGCTATTCCGACGAAAGCGGAGTTCCAGCGACAGGACAATCGACGGTGATGAAGTATGGTGCAGCCCCCATCGCTGGCACAACGCCTCAATGCATCGGCGTTGCGGATACTTTGGCAGATACCACGTCTGCTGGTTTCTGGAGCAGCAGCAACACCAGTGTGGCTGTTATTGCTTCGGGTTCGGGCATTGTTACAGCTGTTTCCGCAGGCATTGCCACCATATCTTATACGGTTTCCGGCATTTCCTCCATCATTACGCTCACCGTCAATCCCAAGCCCTATGCGGGTGGTATCACCAGCGCAATGGATGCTATTAACACAGACACATTTTGCTACAGTGTTTCTTTAACTGATACCGGTGGTGTGCCGGGCGGCATGTGGCGCCTTACGAATACTGCTGTTGCCACTATTTCACCTTCGGGCCTGGTCATGCCCATGGAGTATGGTCATCAGGATACCGTCCTCTACATTGCCGGCAACACTTGCGGATCTGACACGGCATCTTTTAAGTTCGTCATCACATGGTGTCCGGACGCTGTAAAAACGGTTGAAGCGAATGATATGCCGCTACTGTCTGCGTATCCCAATCCGACGGAAGGAACTTTTATAGTCAACGTCTCTTCCCAAATGGCAGAAGACATAACCATAGTTGTGACTAATATGCTTGGTGAAAAAGTAAAACAGATCACCACCACCACCAATACGGAGACTGGGTTAATGTTAGCTGTGCCTCGAGGCATATATTTTGTCAGCACCGTCACCAGTCGGGGTTTGCAAAGCATCAGAGTGGAAGTGGAATGAGATATCTTCTGTAAATATTGAGAAGATATCTATAAAGACGGCCTATTCTTTTTTTGATGATGGCGTTACTTGCGAAATTTGTTTTAACCACTTGACTTGTCTGAACTGGAACCTGCCTATCAGCAGGCAGGTTTATGTAATTTGTTGAATTTCCCCATTGTACGGTGGTAGAAAGTGCCTAAACACATATATTGTATTTTTTAGTACGGATGTACATTAACAAGCCGATATACATATATTCCTTAATTTTGCAGAAAATTGAGAAATAAGTTATGAAAAAAGTATCAGTATTCTTATTGACCCTGTTTGTAACAGTACTATGCAGCAGGCCTGCGTATACACAGACAATATATACTTTTGCCGGCACAGGCACTTATGGTTATGCGGGAGACGGGCTTCCTGCTACGGCGGCGTTGCTTCAGTTGCCAACAGGGCTAGCCTACGAGGGTTCTGATGTGGCGGTGGACATAGCAGGCAATGTGTACATAGCGGATGAATACAACAATGTGATACGCAGGGTAACTACAACTGGCATTATCTCAACAGTGGTGGGCGACAACTCATACGGATTTGTAGATGGCGTGACCGCGCTGAGCGCCGAAATGGCCAACCCCGCAGGGCTGGCGGTGGACGCGGGAGGCAATATGTATATAGCAGACTACTGGAATAGCCGCATACGTAAGGTAAATAGTGCCGGCATCATCTCTACCATAGCGGGTACCGGTACTTCAGGCTATTTAGGTGATGGCTTCGCTGCCACCAATGCCTTGCTGGCCACGCCTAACAGCGTGGCGCTGGATGCTGCGGGCAACGTATTTTTCTCGGATGATCAGAACCATGTGGTGAGAAAAATAAATGCCACTACAGGCGTTATCAGTACTGTGGCAGGAACGGGTTCGGGAGGGTATACGGGAGACGGTGTATCTGCTATCACTACTCCGCTGGATAAACCGTGGTCGCTGGCATTTGATGCTACGGGTAATCTATACATTGCCGACTATGGCAATAACCGTGTGCGTATGGTAAATGCATCAGGGATCATAAGCACGGTGGCAGGAAACGGCACATCGAGCTATGGCGGTGATGGCCTCGCCGCTGTGTCGTGCGGCCTTGTAGAGCCACGCGGGATTGCATTAGATGCGGGTGGTAACTTATATATAGCCTGCGGCGATAACCGTATAGTGATGGTAAATTCACTAGGGAAAACGGTGACAGTAGCAGGAACCGGCACTGGAGGATATACAACAGATGGCGTACCGGCTACAACATCTGAACTTAACCGCCCGATAAGGGTGGCGTTTGACCACGCAGGCAATATGTATATAGTAGATGAGGAGAATGACCGTGTGCGTATAGTAACCTCGCCGATAAAAGCTTCGTTTTCCGCGGCTACAACAATCACCTGCCAGGATAGCTGCGTAACGTTTATGAACACCACCACGACCACAACGGACAGCATTACATGGAGCGCAACCGGTGCTACTGTGAGTGCAACGCACAGCAATACGATATCTGCCTGCTTTACAGCAGCGGGTACGAATACAATAACGCTGACGGCTTATAAAAACGGGTCATCGTCTATTGCCACCAATACTGTAACGGTGACGCCTACGCCTCATCCGGTTATCGGTCGTAGTGGGCATGTGTTGTCATTGACGGGCAGCTACAGTACTTTTCAATGGTATAACGGCAGTGCGCTGATCACCGGCGCTACAAGCAGCAGCTATACGTATACCAGCCCCGGGAATTACACGGTGAAGGTAGATTCGGCAGGGTGTTTGGGCACGAGCAGTGCGTACAGCACGCTGGGCGTGACGGAGATACCGGGCGAGGTGTCAGTGAAGCTGGTGCCTAACCCCAACAACGGGACCTTTATGCTGACGGGAAGTATAATCAGCACTGATAATAAAGCGACGATAGGTATCTATGATATGATAGGTAATGAGGTATATAAAAATACTGTTGCTATTACGCAGAATAGCGTGGCGTTGCCGATATCGCTGAATAATACTTCAACAGGAGTTTACCTGCTGAAGGTAAGCACGGAAGCGGGTAGCAGTATAGAGCGGTTGGTGATAACGAAATAAGGGAGGGGTAAAAACTATAAAACGGGAAAGGCTTGTAACCATTGCGGGGACAAGCCTTTTTTGCTGCTTGTGACCGCGTCAGGATTCAAGTTAGTGACCAGCTACTACTGAGGCGAAACTGTATAAAATACGGAATCGATGAAAAAAAGTGTTTCTGAGTTTACTAACACGTTTTCATCATGCATATCCTCCAGAATCAATCCCAGCTTTTTATTGGCGTAGTCATTTCTTCTTACATGGTCGAAGCCATTGTATTCGAGAAACTCTTTGATATCAATTAAATCGGCCTGATCGGTTGCTACAACAAATAATTGCTCAAGAGCAGCATACAGGACATTGTTTTGGTTCAGAAAGCCGAGAAGGCGGTATGATGTGTTTGTAAATACAAGGTTGTGCAGCAGGACACTATTCAGGAACTCCAGCCAGGTTGCATAATATATTGCGTCATTTAGCTTTATTACATGCCGGTTATCGGGGCTAAGATATATTTTGGCTTCTCCGCCACGGGTAAGGTATCGGCTTTCTTCAGGAATGTTTTCAAGCCATAGGCTATGTTCAGTGCAGTAGTTTTCTATAAAGACGGCCTGTTCTTTTTTGATGATTGCGTTACTTTCGAAATTTGTTTTAACCACTGTACTTGTTGCAAAGCTGCGGCATAATGAATTTCTGACTGCAGTGCAATGATCCTGGCTCCCCTCAAGGATAGCTCCTGCAACGATATTTTCAATTTCGCTTCTGGTATCATATAGTAGCATTTGCAACAAAAATAATAAATTCTGTCTGAACTGGAACCTACCTATCGGTAGGCAGGTTTGTGGAATTTCCTGTATTAATAAAAAATGCCTCGCAACATGTTGCGGGGCATTTTTGTGAAATAGTGTCTAACAATTATTATGCAGGTACGCCAACATTTGGCATTTCCTGTGGGTAGAGCTTCTTTTCCAGCTTTTCGCGTACGGCAGAGAAGGCTGCTATTGTTTCGTCTATGTCCTGGTCTGTGTGGGAGGCTGTGGGTATGATGCGCAACTCAATCTGGCCCTTTGGTATTACGGGGTACACGATCACCGAACAGAAGATGTTGTAGTTCTCGCGCATATCGTAAGTGAGCTGCACGGCATCGTAGAGGCCGCCCTTCATGAATACGGGGGTAACAGGTGTGTTGGTAGTGCCGAGGTCGAACCCTGCTGTCCTGAAGCCGTTCTGTAGCTTGCGGACATTGTGCCACAGTTTTTCACGTAGCTCCGGTTTGCTGCGCAGCAGTTCCAGGCGCTTCAGGTTGCCGGCCACAAATGCCATAGGCAAAGACTTGGCATATATCTGCGACCTCATGTTGTAACGGAGGAAGGTGAGCAGCTTCTTATCTGCAGCGAGGAAACCACCTATACTGGCCATTGATTTGGCAAACGTAGAGAAGTATACATCTATATCGTCGATACAGTCCTGCTCATCGCCGATACCGGCACCGGTTTTGCCCATAGTACCGAAACCATGCGCATCATCTACAAACAAACGGAATTCATATTTTTCGCGGAGTACTGCTATTTCCCGGATCTTGCCCTGGTTGCCCGACATGCCAAACACACCTTCTGTAATCACCAGTATGCCGCCGCCTGTCTTTTTCACTAATTCAGTAGCGCGTGCCAGTTGCTTGTCGCAGTCGGCTATATCATTGTGCTTGTATACATAACGGTGGCTGGGGATGAGGCGCAGGCCATCGATGATGCATGCATGAGACTCGGCATCATACACTACTACGTCGTGGCGGCCGCACAGGCTGTCGATGGCAGATACCATACCCTGGTACCCATAATTGAACAGCATGGCGTCTTCCTTGCCTACAAAAGAGGCCAGTTCTTTTTCCAGCTGATCGTGTATATCGGAGTTGCCACTCATCATACGGGCGCCCATAGGTGAGGCGAGGCCATACTTGGCTACAGCATCTGAATCTGCCTTGCGTACTTCGGGATGGTTGGCCAGGCCGAGGTAGTTGTTGAGGCTCCAGATGATCTTTTCCTTGCCCCGGAATTTCATACGGTTCCCGATCTCTCCTTCGAGCTTAGGGAATGCGAAATAACCAGGTGACTTTTCTGCATAGTCGCCTATCGGTCCTAATCTGTTCTCAAATTTTGCAAATATGTCCATTGTTTAGTATTTAGTATTTAGTATTTAGTAGATAGTATTTAGTAGATAGTAATTAGTGCTTTGCCAGTTTTTGGCCATTTTCATTTGTGGATGCGAAATTAATAAAAATATAACTGACCTTTCTACTCGTAATGTGCACTTTTGCAATGAATAAACCGGGTAGCCGGATCTTACGACATAAAAAGCCATCAAATGAAGCGTTACGGACTGTTTATTATTTTGTTAATTGTGGGCCTTGCCGCCTGTGTGCAACAGCCAGCGGTAGTAAAAAGACCCAAAATAGTGATAGGGCTGGTGATAGACCAGATGCGTTGGGACTATCTCTATCGATTTTACAGCCTTTATGGCGAAGATGGGTTCAAGCGCCTAATGCGTGACGGATATAACTGCCAGAACACGATGGTGAACTACCTGCCGGCCAATACTGCGCCGGGACATAGCTGCATATATACCGGATCAGTACCATCGATACATGGTATAGCGGGTAATAACTGGATAGACAACCAGAGTGGTAAGAATGTGTACTGCGTAGATGACGCCAGTGTACATTTAGTAGGAGATGACAGCAAGGCTCCGTCTATGAGCCCGAGCACACTACATACTACCACCATCACCGATGAACTGCGACTGGCTACTAATCTCAGATCGCGGGTATATGGTGTGGCTATAAAAGACAGGGGCAGCATACTACCCGGCGGTCACCTGGCCAATGCCGCCTACTGGTATAACGATAAAACCGGCAATTTCACTACGAGTACCTATTACCCCAATCAGAACCCGGCATGGCTGCAGGCATTTAATAAACGCAGGGTAGGGGATAGCTTGGTGAAGCAGAACTGGAAGCTACTATATGACCCTAAGGTGTATGCCGCCCAGAGCACTACCGACGCCAACCAATACGAAAAAGGATTCAAGGGGGAGAAATCGCCGGAGTTCCCGCATGTATTTGATACCCTTTCCGATTCGGACAGGTATAGTGTGCTGAAGAGCATACCGGCAGGCAATAGCTACTCTATAATGATGGCTAAGGCCTGTATGGATGGTGAACAACTTGGGTTGCAGGGCGAAACGGATTTTATGGCACTCAGCCTGAGCTCAACAGACTATGTGGGACACCAGTATGCTCCTAACTCTATGGAAATGGAAGATACTTACCTGCGTTTGGACCAGGATATTGCCGAGTTGCTGCGCTACCTGGACGCCAAGTATGGCCGGGATGGCTACCTGATGTTTCTGACGGCGGACCATGGTGGGGCGCATAATGCCACCTTCCTGGCGGATAAGGATATACCGGCTGGGGTGCTATATATTAATACAACCAACGATCTGAACGCCTACCTAAAGGAACAATTCGGGATAGACTCTATTGTGGACGGTATACTTAACTACCAGGTGTTTTTGAATAATGCACTTACCGGCAATGTAAAATATGACCGGGAGAAAGTGAAACAATCTATCATGCAATGGCTGAGCAAACGTGCCGAAGTAGCTTATGTGATAGATATGGAAAACCCGGATAAGACTCCTTTGCCGGAGCCGATAAAGAGCATGGCAGTGAATGGTTACAACAAAGCAAGGAGTGGGGCGATACAGATGGTGCTGAACCCAGGATGGTATGACAACGGTGGAAAAACGACTGGTATGACGCATGGCAGCTGGAACCCTTATGATACACATATACCACTTATTTGGTATGGGTGGCATATTCCTAAAGGAGAAACGAATAACGTGTTGAATATGACAGATATAAGCGCTACACTTGCTGCATTACTTCATATTCAAATGCCCAACGGATGCATAGGAAAACCCATTACAGAGGTGATAAAAACGGGGTGGTGATCGTTGTATTTATTTTATTTTTATTTTGTTAAGTTAATTTATTGATAGTCAATATTTAATATTTATTATCGGAAGTGAATTATTGATTGTTATCTCTACCATTATCGTCGTGGCAATTATAGTTGACAGCAGGGCAGCGTAGCCGGTGCTGTTATATATAATGCCATTTTGGCGGTGGGTTTCTTAGTGGTTTCTTTGACAATATCCTTGTCAAGATGATTGACATTGCTTTGTTTTAAATAGTGTTATGGTTGTTCCTTCCTGATTTCAGCCATCAGTTATGTCGGTTTTATTCATTTTTAGCCCGTATTTTCCATTTTTCTGGAAAATTATTCCGTCTGGTGGAATAATTATGGCTATGCCATAAAATTAACTGATTGGTTTTCAATGTTTTATGAGTTTGGCACAGGAATGGATATATACCTATCAAACAACGCTAACAACAAACAATCATAAAAAAACTCAAAAACAAACTTAAAATGAAAAACATCAGCAAAGTAATCGTAGCAGCAGCAATCTTAGTAGCAGGTTCTACAACAGCATCATTCGCACAGGCATCAGCAACAGCATCTGCCACTGCGGTTATCATCACTCCAATAGCCATCTCTAAGACAGTAGATATGAACTTCGGTAATGTAGCAGTATCTGCTTCTACCAGCGGTACAGTGGTATTGTCTACAGCAAGCGGTCGTACAACAGGCGGTTCTGGCGGTGTTACACTTCCATCAACTACCGGTACAGTTGCGGCAGCATCATTCAATGTTACTGGCCAGGCCAGCTACACATACGCTATCACATTGCCTACATCAGCTACTTTGTCTGACGGTGCAAGCCACACCATGAGCGTAGGTACTTTC
>JABDCE010000019.1 GCA_013288285.1 Bacteroidota bacterium | reverse complement strand
TCGACGCATCCTGGTAGAAGATACCGCTTGCTATAGATATCTGGCTGTGGTCGCTTGTCTTTATGGCCATAGAGATACGCGGGGCTACTTCATCCTTATCCAGCAACACACTATGCTCATAGCGCAGGCCTGGCCGTATGGCTATCCTGTTCACGGGCGTCCATTCAAACTCGGTATAAGCTGCGAGCTGTGTTTCCGTAAACTGTTGTTTAAAGCTGTCATTGAATTGCTTCACCACTCCGTAGCTCTGCACGTCTGTTCCCACCAGCAGGTTGGCACGGCTCGTAAAATAATCCTTGCCTTCTATACGGAACTGGGCTCTGTGGTCTGTCTCGTTGATAGGAAAATATTGAAACATATTATTGGTCTGGTCAAGGCTGTAAGACGCGGCGGTAAACAAACTATATTTATCCTTGAACATCTGCTTGTAAGACACATTGCTATAGTAATACTGGTCCTTGGTTACAAAATTAATACTGTCGCCAATCTTGCTGAATTCCCGGGTTACACTGTCCTGAATCAGGTTTGACGGCATGCCGAAGTATGGGTTAGGTATGGTAATACCGCTGGTTGTATAAGAAGTGTTCACTGCTGCTTTGAGTATACCATCTTTATTGGGCTTCCAGGTATACCGTAAGTTTCCCGATCCACCTACGGGTACCTTATAAAACTTAAAGTTGGTGGTGGCCAGTCCGTAGAACGGCGTCAGATTGTTATAACTACCGCCAATATCAAGTGCAGCCTTCTTCCATTTTTTTGTACCGGAAGCATACACGCCTGCCATATTTATACCCAGGTTCACGGTGCTTTTATCGGGCATATCGGTTGTGTTCAATTCCAGCACGCTCGATAGGGCCTGCCCGTAGCGGGCACTGTAACCACCACTGCTGAATGATACGCCCTGGTAGTTGAACGCTCCGAAACGGCTGCGCGTAGCCACACCCGGAGGGCCGCTGAAAAAAGCATTCTGTACCACCATCTCATCTACAAGTATGGCAGCCTCGCTGGCATCACCACCTCTTACAAAGAGCCCATTGTCTGCGCCAGTCTGTTGTGTACCGGGCAGCATTTCTATGGCTTTCACCACATCGGCATTGGCGCCTGCGGTGGTCACAATATCCAGCGGCCTGAGCACGGTCTTGCTTTTGTCGTTCGACGCATCAAACGAGCCTGCTGTTATTACCACCGCATCCAGGTCGTGTGTTTTATTGGCTTTTAACCTTATCACTATACCGCTCATGTCGCCGGTGATGACTATGGGCAACCCACCCGTAGCATGGCTTATTTCAGAGGCCACTATGCTTTGGTTGCCCTTCTCAGATGTAGTGAAATGAAAAACACCGAGGCTGTCGGTAGTGCCGCCATCAAGCGTATTATCCAGGTATACACTGGCGCCTTTCACGGGTTTGTCTTTTTCGTTTATTACCGTACCGCTGATCTTGTATTGCGCCTGTGAAACTATTGCTGCGGCAAGCAATACAGGAAGTAACAACAATATCCTTGAAAAAAATGAGTACTTATTTGTCATCATAACTATTCGATTGTGGTGTAAAACTATATTGCACAATCATTAGCCGGAAGTTTATTTCGGCTAAATAATGGCGTAAGTCGGTAAACGGTTGCAAAATAACGGTGAAATGTTAAAATAAGGACGGCTGCCCGTTCCATTGGGCAGCCGTCTTAATAAATGCTACTGTTCTTTAGTTAGATGCCTTCACGAGTTTATCCACTTTCACACGGTCACCGGCATTATTATACAGCACTATGTTATAGATGCCGTCCGCAAGGCGGCTGATATCTATGTCTGTCGCGTTCTTCTGTTCTATAAGCACCTTTCCGTCCATGGCACTTATCACAGCCCGCACCTGTTCACCTGATTCTATATGCACCACATTTTGTGCCGGGTTAGGATAAATACTTATCTGCCCGTTACTATTCACGTTGGTGACGCCTGTGCTACCTGTACCGCCCGGACTGACAAAACCGGTAAGCACATATATATCAGAGATAGACTGACAACCATTCGTATCCGTTACCCCTACTTTGTACTGGCCATTCGTACTGGCCGGCACAGCATCTGTGGTAGCCCCTGCTATTGCTTTCAGGTCTTTGTACCACTGATAGGTAACGAAGAAATTCTGCGTATGGAAGTTGGTTCCGTCAAATGTCACCTTCGGATCAGGAAGCGGATTTTCTGTAACTGATGTATATGCGCTTTCTACTTTGCAGGTAGGTACTGTCACCTGCACATTATAAGAACCGGTAACGGTAGCGGCATACATATTGTTGGTAGCGCCTGTTATCGCAGTAGTGCCCAGGAACCACTGGTAAGTTGGCGATATGCCTGATATTACAGATACAGCCAGTGTGGCGCTTCCGCCCCAACAGAACGAAGCCGATGTAAGTGTAGATACCGATGGGATAGTGATGAGCGTTGTAACATCTGCAGGCGAGAAGGCACTACAGCCGGTACTACCATCAGTGACGAGCGCTTTAAATGTGCCGCTCGTTGTAACGACCAGTGTATATCCGGTTCCGCCGACAACAGGTACTCCGTTGTCATACCACTGGAATGAAGGTGTGGATATTCCACCGCCCGATGTTACGCTAAGCGTTGTTCCGAGGCTGCCGGTACAGAATACCAACGGACCGGTACTGGTTATGCCCAATCCTGTTGGCAATGGGTTTACCACCACTACAGTGGTACCACTGGTAGCCGTACAACCGAAACTGTTTGCCTCAACTACGTGGTAGCTGCCGGCACTCATCGCTTCATAAGTAATATTTGTGGCGCCTGCTATTGGTCCTCCGATATCGTACCACTGATAAGTATAGCCGGTACCTGCATCGGCAGTCATAGATACACTATCGCCTGCGCATATCAGCGTTGGGCCTGTGACGGTGACTGTGCCAGCCGGGGTCGGATTTATGGTTACTGACTTAAACGCAGACGTAGCCGAACAACCTGTTGAATTCGTAATGACTACATCATAAGTGCCACTTGAAGATGGCACATAGGTATTAGACGTTGCACCCGGTATTGGTACTCCGGACATCTCCCACTGGTAGCCTGATATAGGCGGTGGTGTACCTGTTCCGGTGAGCGTGATGGCTGCCCCGACACCTACAGCGCATGCTACGCCCGATGACGGGGACGATGAGATCGATGCCGATACAGGTATAATAGATACCAGCATTGGTGACGAAATGGCGCTACATCCGGTTGTACCGGCTTTTATCATTACCTGGTAACTGGTATTGACCGAAGGCACCGCTATATAACTGGAATTGGTAGCACCCGGTATGACAGTAGGGACACCCGCTATATACCACTGGTAAGTGAGCAGTGTACCTGTATTTGCAGTAAGGGGTACATTCCCGCCCGGACATATAAATGTATCAGACAGCGGTGTGATAATGGCCGGCGGCTGTGGCAACACTGTTACTGTGTATAAAACATTACAGCCTGTAGGCAATGTATAATCTATAGTAGCGACGCCGCCAGCGACGCCTGTAATTGTTCCACCACCACCAGGCGCGTTTGCAGCGCCGGCATTTGTATTCTCGCTCGTCCAGTTACCACCTGGCGTGGCATCTGATAAAAATATGCTCGACGCCACGCACACCTCGTTAGGCCCGGAAATGGGTGTTGGGAACGGACTTACGGTAACTACCGTAGTAACCGCACATCCCGTACTGGTAAATGCATAGGTGATGGTAGATGTACCCAACGAACCTCTGGAAGTGACAAAACCACCAGGAGGAGGAGGACTATTAGTAATGGTAGCAACAGATGTGTTACTGCTGGCCCATGTGCCGCCTGCACTGAGATCTGACAACTGCGTCGTTCCGCCCAGACATAGCTGGGTTATTCCGGTTATGGCTGCCGGTATCGGTAAGACTGTTATACTATAGGTCTGGAAACAGCCTGTAGCGCTTACTGTGTATGTGATCACATCTGTATTAGCGCTCTTACCGGTTACTAATCCGCCACTCGCAGGGCTTGGGCCAGGAGTAACGATTGCAATAAGGTTATTCTGACTCGACCATGTACCGCCTGCCGTTGCATCGGTCAATTGGATCTGTGCGTTGACGCAAACTACAGTAGGGCCGGTGATCACAGCAGGCAACGGATTGACCGTTATGGTTTGCGTAGCCTTACAACCCGTTATTGGCATGGTATAAGTGATAACGGAAACTCCCAAAGCGTTCGTCGTGATGACGCCGCCCGGAGGAGGAGGAGCATTGGTGATGGAAATTACAGTGTTACTGCTGGTCCATATGCCACCCGCCGTCGCATCACTTACCGTAATACTTGACCCTATACACACCTGGGTAGGGCCAAGTATGGCCGTTATCGGGTTGATGGTTACCGTTTGTGTGACAAAGCAACCCGAACCGACTGCATAAGTAATAATAGATGTACCACCGCTTTTCCCGGTAAGCGTTCCGGTATTACCCGTTATGGTAACAATGGTAGCCACGCCCGAGTTGCTCGTAGACCATGTTCCCGGCCCCGTGACATCACTAAGTACGGTGGTCTGTCCCTGGCACAATACAAATGTGCCGGTTATAGGCAATGGTAACGGCAATACCTGGACGGAAGCGGTGATAGTACATCCCTTTGGATTGGTATATGTGACTATGCCGCCAGGAATAGCCAACCCGGTGACAATGCCACCACCGACAGGGCCTGGCGTTACGGCTATATTACCGCTTGTGGTGCTCCATGTACCACCTGGTATTGGGTCACCCAATGCAGTCGTCTGCCCTATACAAGTACTAAACGTTCCGGTTATTGGTTGTATCGGGTCTACAGTTAATGTCGCAGTGATGATGCAACCGGTAATCGTAAGCGCGTAGGTGATCGTAGTCGTGCCGCCTGATATGCCGCCTGTAATACCACTGGTGCTACCTATGGTGCCTATACCCGGCAAGCCGCTGATCCAGGTACCCCCGGGGGTGGCATCAATAAGTAAACCAGTAGTTCCCTGGCAGATCTCAAGCGGGCCAGCTATGGCTGCCGGTAACGGGTTAACGAACGCTTCCACTTCATTGATGCATCCAACAGGGTCGGTATACGTAATGACCGCGGTACCGACTGAACCTCCTCCGGCCGAGACGCCGAGGAGTAAACCTCCCCCCACTGGCCCGAGTGAAATAGAAGCTATGCCCGAAGCGCTGCTGAGCCACGTACCACCCGCGGGTGACCCTGTTAAGGTAGTTGACAACCCAACGCATACCGTTGGTGTACCGGTAATGGTAGGCGTTGGATTTACTGTAAATGTTTTAATGCTGGTACAGCCGCCCAGTGTTGTATACGTGATACTTTCTGTGCCACTGGATATAGCATGTACTTTCCCGGTTGTTGATCCGATAGATGCAATTGCCGAACCTGTGCTGGACCAGGTGCCGCCCGTTGTAGCATCACTGAGTGTGGTGCTGTCACCAACGCATAATTTTAATGTGCCCACTATAGGCGATATCGGATAGACGGTCACTGTTGTTGTAGCATAGCAAAGTGAGCCCGGCAGTGTATACGTGATCGTTGCGGTGCCACCAGGATCAGAACCTGTAACAACACCACCACTGCTGGTCACGGAAGCTACCGTACTTGTGGTGCTCCAGCTACCGCCGCCGCCTGTAGCATCAGATAAAGTGATACTTGACCCGACGCAAAATGACGACAGGCCGGTGATAGGCAATGGCAATGGATTAACGGTAATTGTGACTTGCTGGAAGCATCCGCTCGCAAAAGTATCTGTGATGGTAATGCTACCCGCAGCCACACCTGTCAGTATCCCGGTTACAGGACTTATAGAACCAATAGTAGGATCGCTGCTCTCCCAGGTTCCCCCGAAAGCAGCATCGCTGAGTGTAATACTAGAGCCTATACATACCTGCGCCGGCGTTGGTGCTATTATCGGCGCTAATGGCCATACCCAGATAGCCTGGGTTGTTTTGCAGCCAACAGGAGATGTAAATATTATGGAGTCTCTACCGCCAAACCCAAGGAAATTAGCAGTAACAAAACCCGTCACAGGGTCAATAGTGGCTATGGATGATGTCTGGGTAGTCCATGTACCCGTTGACACATCACTTAAGGTTACTGTTGAGCCGCCGCAGAGGGTATCTGTTCCTGTAATGGCTGCCGGTGTTGGATTAACTGTAAATGGTATTGTAGTGATACAGCCTGTGCTGGTTGTAGTATAAGTAATAGTAGCAGTGCCCGCGGTGCCGCCATCGGTTACATTGCCGGTGGACAGATTAACCTGCGCCACTGATGTATTGCTGCTCGTCCAGGTACCGCCCAGGGCATCGCTTAGCTGAGAAGAATAGCCTATACATATAGCCGTCGATCCCACAATAGCTGCAGGCAGCGGTTCTACCGTAAACGTATACGTAGCTATACAACCGGTTACCGGTAATGTATAAGTGATTGGGTCATACCCTACCGAGACGCCAGTTACATTTCCGAAAAGATCAGGACTTGCGGTAGTGCCGCCACTGGTACTCGACCAGGTGCCACCAGGGGTAGCATCACTGAGCGGGGTTATCAATCCGAGGCAGACCTCGTGCGATCCCGCAATAGGCGCCGGCAATGGCTCGACTGTAACTATATAAGTGGATGCACAGCCGGTACCCAGGGTATACGTTATAGTATCTACACCTGCATTTATTAAAGCCGAAACTCCGGTCACTGTACCTGATGTACCTACCGTGGCGATATTGGTATTACTGCTCGACCATGTGCCGCCGAGGTTGGCGTTGCTCAATGAAATGTTCAATCCCTGGCATACCATAACAGGGCCTGTTATAGGCGCTAAAGGTGTGAAGATTGCCAGGGCGGTATCAGAACAACCCAGCGCAGTGGTGTAGGTGACTGTGGAAGTACCTACCGAGCCGGTTATGGTAGCGGTAGTTCCTAAATCTACCACACCTGTGCCAGACCAAGCACCGCCGCCGCCAAGGTCAGTTGTGTCAAACATGGTAAGGTTGTTCCCTAAGCAGGTAGTATTGATACCATATATCGGATAATCGGGATTTTCAGTTATCGTAGTGGTGATCAGGCAGCCTGTGGCTGTTAACTGATAAGTGATGGTAGCAGTACCCTTACTGAACGGAACGCCGCTCATTACTCCGCCGGAGTTTATGGTAGCCACAGCGGTATTGCTGCTTGTCCAGGTACCGCCCGTAGTGGCGTCAGTGAGGTTGACAGAAGAACTCGCGCAAACTACATTGGCGCCGACAATCGGGGCTGGTAACGGATCTATTACCACCGTTACAGAGCCGGTCATATTCCTTTCACACCCGGTAACTAAAGTGCTGTCATAGGCCTGGATCGTATAAGTTCCCGCCGCAGTCTGTAGTCCGAAATCGAGTGGGGAGCCTGTACCGGTTTTTGTCTCTACATTGCCCGTTCCTCCCAGGATCAGTTCATAAGTGAATCCGGTCTGCGAACCTGATAATTTAATATCTATACCACTGCCGCCCGCACAGTAATGCCCTGTACCCGTTGTGGACGTGATAAAGAGGGTAGGCAACGGGTTCACTGTTACGCTGGTGGTTATGAGGCATCCTGTGGCCAAGGTATACGTGATCGTAGCCGTTCCAGGGTTGATACCATTGATCACCCCCGAGGACAATGCAGTAGCCACATTGGTGTTGCTACTACTCCAACCGCCACCAGTACTATCATCTGTCAACAGTATAGTGCCCAGTTTACAAAGTGCATTAGGCCCGGTTATCGGATCAGGCAATGGGTTTACCGTAAAAGATATTGTAGCCAGACATCCTGTGGCGTTAATAGTATAAGTGATCGTATCTACACCTGCCAGATCCCCGGTCACGTTTCCGGTCGGGTCAACAGTAGATATATTGGTATTGCTGCTTGTCCAGCTTCCTAATGTTGTTGCGTCGGTTAGCGATTTTATCAACCCTACGCATACTACCGGAGAGCCGGCAATATTAGCAGGCAATGGATTAACAACAGTGGTAGCTGTCATAAAGCAGCTTGTAGACGGAATGGTATAAGTTACAGTGCCGGTTCCTGCTGTCAATCCGGAGAACACACCCAGAGAGTTAACGCTGCCATGACCGCTGAATGTCCATGCACCACCGGATACGCTGTCGCTTAAAGGTGTAGTGAGTCCGAGACATACGCTGATAGGAGCAGTAATGCCGGTTATTACGGCAGGGACAGCATTAACAGTTATTGTTTGGGTAGCAGTACATGGGCCTACGTTATATGTAATGGTCACCGTGCCGCCTGTAAGGTCGGGATAAGTTCCTGAAACAAGGCCAGTGAGTGGATTAACAGAGGCTATAGAACTATTGCTGCTGCTCCATGTACCACCAGGTACCGGGTCAGATACGGTCAATGTGCCGCCGGCACAAATAGTGGTGGCAGTTGCCACAACAGTAGATGGTATACACTTTGTAGTGATGACTACAGTACCGTTGCCACCAGAATTACAGGCGAAGCTATTGGTGATAGGTATAATGGAAAATGGTGCGAAGTAGTTGGAGCCGCCGCCGCCGCCACCGAAGTAGCCACCGCCACCGCCGAAGTAACCGCCGCCGCCGCCGCCGCCAGAAGAACTTAATTTCGCATCACCACCTATGCCTGCCACACCAGCAAAGCCAGAGCCAACGCCACAACTAACACACGTACCACCTGCGCCGCCTGTGAGTGCAGTGGTGTTGCCACCGCCGCCGCCAAGACTACCAGCGCCGAGGGCCGAACAACTGGCTATACCCGTTTCACCTGTAAATGAACCACCATATCCGCCTCTTTCCGTTCCACCCGATGTACAAGTGGATATACCCGCGCCGCCGCCGCCGGCAGCTACAATAACCCTATTCGAAAGTGCTGTGCCTGCAAAACGAACATCCGATGCGCCGCCGCCGCCGCCGCCTGATGGAGATGCCACACCTACTGTTTGTCCTGCGCCACCACCATTAAAACCACCTGGTGATGTAAAACCGGCAGTAGCCAGTGTTCCTGCTCCACCCACGTATACGTACACCACTTGTCCGGGTGTAACAGTATAAGTAGCTGTTGCGCAACCACCGCTACCCGGAAGGTCGGGATGCGAAACAGAGGAGGAGTTCAATCCGCCTGTAGCTCCCGTTGCGTTAATGACCAGACTATCCACACCAGCAGGTACGGTAAATGTTTGAACGCTACCGGTATAGGTAAATGTATTGACCTGTGCGAAGGAATTGGTTTGCAATCCCAGGAAGACAACCGATAGAAGGGTAAGGATCTTGTACATTTTTTTCATCTGTCAGAATTTTAAAAAAATATTCAAAGTAACTGTTTGTCAAAAATAGTTTCCTGCACGTTGACTATACCAGACAACAATGCATGGGCATTTGCAGCCCAAGATAAAGCAAAAATCACTACATAATACACATCATGCATAGAAGGTTGCTCTATGCTTCAAAAACATCGTTATAAAGATAAGTATTATTTTCATTAACTTTCCTACTGCCGGTTCAAAATAGTTCAGATATTATTGTTTATTTTATTTTTATTAACCGGGCGACAATAAACTCACATGTAACTGTTTATAAATGATTTCTTTTCTTTGTTTTTCCCCGTTTGTCTGTATTTTCATAAATGCCCCGGTATGGGTTATAACGAGTTGTTGAATTCATTTACCTTCACGTTTACAATTATCTACCTTCAAAATGAAATATCTATCCATTCCATCTGCGTTATATGAACAGAACCGGCAGCGCTTTATTAAAAAAATGAAGCCTAATTCGCTGGCCATTTTCCCGGCAAGCCCGGTATTCCCTAAAAGCGGGGACGGCACGTATGGCTATAAACCTGATGCCGATGTGCTGTGGCTCTCCGGTATAGGCCAGGAAAAAACAATAGTGCTATTATATCCTGATAACCCGGACAAAAATATGCGTGAGGTGCTGGTGTTGCTGCGCCCTAACGAACTGCTGGAAAAATGGGTGGGCCACAAATTCCGCAAAGATGAAGCCACAGCTATATCCGGTATAAAGAATGTGCAATGGCTGGACGGGTTTGATACCCTGATACAGGTAATGATGAACAGCGCAGATACCGTATACCTGAATACCAACGAGCATAACCGCCTGGATACAGAATTGTATCGCACCGACCTTGTGTTTGTGCAGGAGCTGATGAAAAAATACCCGGTACATCATTATGACCGTGCAGCGCGCATTATGAAGGAATTGCGCAATATAAAGACCAAGGAAGAAGTAGAAGTAACCAAACAAGCGATAGCCATTACCGCTAAGGCGCTTAACCGGGTGCTGAAATTCATTAAGCCCGGTGTAATGGAATACGAGATAGAAGCGGAAATAACCCACGAATTTCTCCGGAACAGGGCTACAGGTCATGCTTATGGGTGTATACTAGCATCAGGGGACAGGGCGCGGACGCTCCACTATGAAGAAAACAACCAGGAATGTAAGGATGGCGAACTGATATTGATGGACTTTGGGGCGGAATATGGTAATTATAATGCCGACCTAACCCGTACCGTACCGGTAAATGGTAAGTTCACCAAGCGCCAGAAAGAGGTGTACAATGCCTGCCTGGCCGTACATAACCACGGAAAGAAAATATTGAAACCCGGCCTCCTTTTCCAGGACTATGTGAAGAGCATCAATGAGGAAATGGAAAAGCAACTGCTGAAGATAGGTCTGATAACGAAAAATGATATTAAGAACCAGGACCCTGAAAATCCTGCCTTCCGCAAATATTTTTATCATGGCGTTACCCACTACCTGGGCATAGTAGTACACGATGTGGGCTCTTACATGGATGTAATAAAAGAGGGTATGCTCTTCACGATAGAGCCGGGCATATACATTGAGGAAGAAAAAATGGGTATACGTATAGAGAACAACGTATGGATCACCAAAACGGGCAATGCCGATCTTTTCAAAGACATGCCTATAACCGTGGAAGAGATTGAAGCGGCCATGAAGAAGTAAGTAGCAGCTTATTTATAGAAATATCAAAAGGGTTTCTAAACCTTTAGGGGTGGTGTGTGTCAAAGCTTCCGCCATTATACAATAAGCTTATCTTTGCCCCTAAATAAATGTCATGAAAAAATCTGTTATTCTTGCTCTTAGTTTGTCACTTATTACCAGCGCCGCAAATGCACAGTTTTATATGCGCCTCGGTATGGGTTATGCGTTTCCGCAGGCTGCGCAAACATTAGACGGGACGGGGCAGCCTTACAGTGGCACACAGAATAACCCAACCGGCATACAGACCTATAGCCTGCAGGGCGCTTCGTTCTCTGCCGGCCTGCAGGGCGTAGTGGGTGTGGGGTATATGTTCTCAGACCATGTAGGGATACAGTTAGATGGCGTTGTGGGCCTCGCGCCCAAAAAGTATACTTACAACGATAATGGCATATACATAGATTCAGTGCTCAGCAATGTCAGCATTGTTCAGAAAGCACAGACACCGTTTTTCCTGATACCGTCGCTGGTAGTGCAGTCTGGCGGCCCGGTATGGAATATCTACGCACGTTTAGGTGTGGCTTTACCACTGGCATCGGGTATCACGGAAGACCAGCTCCTTTCTAACGCACCCGGTACAGGAGCCTATACAGTAGATGATTTTACGATACAGATAAAGAACAGCTTTTCGCTGGGATTTGCAGCGGCAGCGGGAGTAAGTTACAAACTGAGCGACCGAATAAGCCTGTGGGGCGAGCTGAACATGCTGTCGATGTCCGTCTATATCAAACAAACAAATATTACCAATCTTACAGAGAACGGGGCTTCTGTGCCATTGTCTTATATAAACGGATCGCTGACCACTAATTACAGCAAAACAGCCAAAGTAGATAGCAGCCAGACCAACCTGCCCACATATTCCCAGCCATTTAGTAATGTAGGTGTGCATGTAGGTATCTCTTTCCGTTTATCTGACAAGAAACAACGTCGTGATAACAGCGGCCTTATAGACAACGACGATAAGAATTTCAAACGCAGAAGCAGCAGGTGATCACCTGCCCGGTAACCTGACCACGAGGTCGTTGTATTCCGGGTGTTCCTTTACATACTTTTCGGCAAAGGGGCAGTAGATGACTGTCTTCAGGTGCTGCTCCCGCAGATAGTCCAGCACGTATTTCATTATAGCCGCTCCTATACCTTGTTTCCGGTATTCGGCAGGCACCACGGTGTGCATGATCACCATATTTCCCTTCAACCAGCGGTATTCCACTACAGCGTATTCACCGTTTTCCATCAATGCCTCAAAACGGAATGCCTTCTTATTGTTGATGATCTCCATAGATAATACCAGATTTACAAAAACAAAAATAGCATAAAAAAACCCCGGTTGCCCGGGGTTTTATATAAAGCGTAATACATAAACACACTCAATGCTTGTACACGCCTCATAACTTAATTTAATTTTTACCTGTGCTTTCTTTCTGATGTTTCAGCACTTTTGCCTCTACGAAGAAAATGATCTCTTCTGCCATGTTCTTGGTCTGGTCACCCACACGCTCCAGCTTACGGATAATAGATAGTATGTACAGTGCGTCTTTCATTGCTGTAATATCCTCCTGAATGCATTCTGCGATACGGTCTATGGCATTCCTGTTTATCGTATCCAGCACTTCATCGCGCTTGAAAATGCTCCTGGCAAGTATTGTATCTTCCTTTTCAAATGCTATGCGGGCATCTGCCAGTATACTGATGGAATCATCGAACATCCGCATCAGCTCTGTTTTTGCATACAAAGCGTGATCAAAATCAGTTACCGACTCTATTATATACTTGGCTATTCCCTCGGCTATATCGCCTATGCGCTCCAGGTTGTTATTTATCTTCAATACAGCCAGTAAAAATCTCAGGTCGATAGCCACCGGGCAATACAATGCGAAGATATTCTCGCAATCGCGGTCCAGCTTCAGCTCAAATGCGTTCACGCGCTTTTCTTTCAGTACCACTTCCCTTGCCAGGTCCCGGTCGAAGTGCAGCATGGCTGTTCTTGACTTCTGTAATTGCGACTCTACAAGGTTCCACATGCTTACCACTTCTATCTTTATGGCCTGTATTTCAGTTTCTAACTGTGTCATCGGTATAATGAATTAATTGTCTTTTCAAATAGCTGCAAATAACGCCTGCCCGCAAGCGGGACTTACTTAACTAAACCTGCCGGTGATATAATTTTGTGTACGGATATCGGCCGGGTTGGTAAACATCTGCTTGGTCTCGCCATACTCCACCAGCTCTCCCATATAGAAGAATGCTGTCTTATCGCTGCAACGGGCAGCCTGCTGCATATTATGTGTTACTATGATCAGTGTGTAATTCTTTTTCAATTCATGGAACAACTCTTCTACGGTAGATGTGGAGATCGGGTCAAGCGCCGAAGTCGGCTCATCGAACAACAATACTTCGGGCTCCATGGCTACGGCACGCGCTATGCACAAACGCTGCTGCTGTCCGCCTGAAAGAAATGATCCTTTCTTGGTTAATGAATCTTTCACTTCATTCCATAGCGCCACCCTGGTAAGGGAGTGTTCTACTATTTTGTCTTTCTCAGCCTTAGGCAGTTTTATACCATTCAGTTTATACCCGGCTATTACGTTATCGTAGATGCTCAGGTTGGGGAACGGATTAGGGCGCTGGAATACCATTCCTATTTTCAGCCGCACAAATATGGGGTGCATTTCCAGCACATCTTCATTGTTCAGCAATATCTTTCCTTTTGCAGTGGCGCCAGGTATCAGTTCATGCATACGGTTGATGCCGCGCAGGAATGTTGTTTTACCACATCCCGAAGGGCCCATGACCGCAATCGTATTATTTCGGGGTATCTCAATGTTCACATTTTTTACAACGTGATTATCACCAAAATAAGCATTGTAATCTACCGCCTTTACAATTGTACTTTCCATTTTCTAGTTATCAGCTTTGTAATAATGTTCAATGTCAAAACCCAGATCAGCAATATGCATGATGCGCCCCACGCCAGGTCGTGCCAGTCGTTGTAAGGGCTGGTGGCATAGTTGAAAATGAGCAGCGGCAGGCTCTGCATGGGCTTAAGTATGTTGGTAGACAGGTACGGATTGCCAAAGGCAGTGAACAGCAAAGGTGCTGTTTCTCCTGTGATCCTGGCTATAGACAGCATCACACCCGAAAGGATACCACTGATACCGCACGGTAAAATAACTTTAAGTATCACCCGGTGAAAAGGCATGCCCAATGCGTAAGCTGCTTCTTTCAGCGAGTCGGGCAACAACAGTAGGGTCTCTTCGGTAGAACGCACTACTATAGGCAGCATCATGATGGCCAGCGCCACGCTCCCTGACAAAGCAGAGAAACTGCCGGTAGGCTTTACCAGCCAGAAATAAGCAACTATGCCGATAACGATCGATGGTACGCCCTGCAATATATCTACACACAACCGGCTCCAGTAAGCCAGCTTGCTTTTTTTATTCTCGCTCAGGTATATGCCGCAAAGGATGCCGAACGGGATGGCTATTACAGATGCCAGCGCTATAATGATGATACTACCCAGCAGTGCATTAGCGATACCACCTCCTGACTCACCTACCGGCTTCGGCAGGTTGGTCAGAAAATGCCAGTTGATCTTCGTTATGCCCGCCTGTATGATATACACCAATATAAAGAGCAGCGGCACTACGCATGCCACCGACAATAATATCGTGAGGCCCTGAAATACCCTGCTCTTCCCGATCCTGTACTTTACGTGAACACTCATGATTAATTCGTTGTAACTCCTTTTATCAATTGCTTACCGATCATATTAATAACTACGGTAACTACAAACAGCACCAACCCTAATTCTATCAGCGCGGAAAGATATACCGGGTGGTCTGCCTCCGTAAATTCATTGGCGATAACACTCGCCATAGTATTACCCGGAGAAAAAATGCTTTTTGGAATAAGGCTGGTATTACCGATAACCATTGTTACCGCCATGGTCTCACCGAGCGCACGGCCCAATGACAGCATGATACCGGCAAACAAGCCCGACCTGGTATAAGGCAGTATCACGCTGCGTATCACCTCCCACCGGGTAGCGCCCAATGAATAGGCTGCTTCTTTCAGGTTAGATGGCACCATCTGTATCATAGACCTGCCGAGCGATGCGGCATACGGAATGATCATGACAGCCAATATCAGCGACGAGGTGAAAATACCCAGGCCTATAGGCTCTGCGCCTATTTTGCTTTCAAAGCTCCTCACAATAGGCACCAGTACGGCCAGTCCCCAGAAACCATAGATAACGGAAGGCACGGCGGCTATCAGCTCTACAGTATTCTTTAATAAATTCGGTACCCATCCTTTCGGAAAATACTCGCCAAGGAAGATGGCTACGGCAAAAGAAAAAGGAATAGAAATAAACAGCGCCAGGAAAGATGTAAGCAACGTACCCAATAAGAAAGGGTATACCCCGAATATATCCCGCACCGGGTCCCAGGTCTTTCCCCACAGATAACCAAAACCCGAAGTCTTAATAGACAATATTGACTGCAGCACCAGGGTCACGAATATGCCGGCTACCAATACTACCGTAGCCCAGCCCACAACCGTCAGCGTGCGCCTGAAAATATTTTCTGCCTTTATTTGCCGGTGGGATCTTTTTAATCGCTTGGTTGTACTCACGGCTTCCGGGTCTTTTTTAGATTTAATTACCCGCCCGGAATTTGCATCGGGGCGGGTAATCAGATCATTATCAACTGTGTCCTTCATTATTTTTTTATTGCGGGTTACTGCAATACTGGCTTGCCGTCATAAGTAACGCTTTTCAGTTGTGCGTCACCTATTGCTACTGCATTTGCAGAAAGTGGTGCATAATTGAGCGGGGCGCAATATTGCTGTCCGTCATGTATCATCCACTGTATCATCTTCAGCATCTTTATAGCCTTATCCTGCGTGCGGTTGTCATACTTCTGCTCCTTGTATACCAGTATCCAAGTAAGACCCGATATAGGATAGCCGTCGGTAGCGTCCGTATTAGTAAGTGATACTTTTGCATCACCAGGTATAGTAATGTTTGCTGCTGCAGTAATGCTTGCGATGCTTGGTGTAATGAAATTGCCCGCTTTGTTCTGGATCTTTGCAAAAGCCATATTGTTCTGTATAGCATAAGCAAGTTCTACATAACCTATTGCGCCTGGTGTCTGCTTGATAGAACCGGCAACACCTTCGTTACCCTTTCCGCCAAGACCTACCGGCCAGTTAACAGAAGAACCTTTACCTACTTTACTTTCCCAGTCTGTGCTTACTTTGCTCAGGTAAGTAGTGAAGATGTTGGAAGTACCGCTGCCATCAGAACGATGAGCTACGAGTATGTCTGTAGCAGGCAACTTAACGCCTTTGTTCACAGCCATGATCTTAGGGTCGTTCCATTTCTTGATCTCACCCAGGAATATCTTAGCCAAAACGTCAGGCGTCAGCTTCAGAGTATCCTTCATGTCAGGAATGTTATAGCTCAGTACCACTGCACCCGCTGTAATAGGGATGTGTATGGCTGGCGCTGGTAACGCTGAATCCTGCTTGCCGTTCAGCGGCGCGTCAGATGCGCCGAAGTCTACGGTCTTGCTCGTGAGCTGCTGTATACCGCCGCCTGAACCTATAGACTGATAGTTTACTTTCTGTCCGTTAGCCTTGTCATATTCAGAGAACATCTTTGAATACAATGGGTTAGGGAAAGTAGCGCCTGCACCAAGGAGCGTGTTATCGTCTCCTGATTTGCCTGCTGTGCTGTCAGCCTTAGAAGCTGTACCAGAACCACCGCAGCTGGTCATCATCATACCGCCGGTGATAACGATTGCCAGGCTGGCCAATGCTAAACTTTTAAACGTTTTCATATTTTTTGTTTTAATGAATTTCGTGTGTTTGATTAGTGATTATTATTTACCGTAGATCCAGTAGAATGTCAGGCGATAAACCGCATCAGATGCTTTTGAAGGTGTGCCACCCGCTGTGTTCAGGCTATATTCACTGCTTGACAACGCGCTCTGGTAAGTATTCAACCAAAGATTCGGCATGATGTGTACATTCTTTATCGGAGTGTAATCAAGCCCGAATGTTACGAACTGCTCTTTTGTAGTTGGATCATACTGAGAAGTCAAAGCAGTGTAAGAAGTAACCAGTTTATTACCGGTAATAGCATTAAGGTTACCGCTAGGATCATAGTTGTCATACCGTGCGAAGAAGCCTAACTTATCTTCGTATATACGTCCGCGAACGAAAGCAGATACGCCCATTGCCTTAGTAGTAGCGTAGTAAACCTTGTTCTGTGATTTTACCACTTCCTGTACATCACCCATCAAAACGTTCTCGAACGCTTCAACACCGATAGTGAGTTTTTTTGTAGTCCATGCAGCGAACAACTTGCTCATGTTACGATCATGATGCAAACCGGCTGGTGAAGCAGGTAAAGCATAAGTAGTTACGCCGCCTGTTGTAGTAGCAACTTCAGACTGTCCGGCAACCATTGGGTTCCAGTTCAGCTTTTCATAATCCTGGTAGAACTGAACGATCAAACGCTTGTTAAAGAATTTAGCGTATACATCACCATAGAACCATTTGTATGGATCATTTTCAGGTTTTGCGCTCTGGCCATTACCCATCATAGCGGTATAACCAAAATTTCCCCTGTTATCAAACCAACCCTGTAAAGAAGCACCCATATCAAAAGAAGGAGTACGGCGTATATCCGTAATAGTCCTTTCTATTGAACGGTATCCCCAAATTTCTTCCGAAGTCTGATCGTTCCTTCCTGTTTTTGCAAAACCCGGTGTATTCTGTTGTCCGAAAACAAGGTCTGAATTCTTGAAAATGTTCTTCCAGCGGATGTTCGCAAGTTTCACATACGGAGAGAACTTATTGTTGGCAAGGATATCACCATTGCTTTGCCCTAAAAGGCCTGATGCAAAATCATCTTCAGCAGCCAAAAGGAATTCAGCGGAGAATTTCTTGCTGATATCATAGTTGTAGCCGAGGTAAATACGACGCCACTGGAATTCGTTAGTGTTCAGCGGAACCTTTGTATACTGGTTAGAACCGCCGCGACCTGCGTCATCGGTTGCGCCCTTGTAAGCATAATCACCGAAGGCGTAGCCCCATAATTTGCCACCTGGCTTAAATTCAGCTGTAGTATCAGCCATTTGTGCGTTGGCAGCGCCTGCTAACGATAATAAAGAGCAAAAGATGCCGGCTTTAAGTATTGTTTTTCTCATTTTTTATTTGTTTGTGGGTGTGTTTAATGGTGCAAAGGAAATAAACCGACATTACCACCATGTTACCGCTATATTAACTTAATGTTAAGTCGTGGTGTAAAAAATGCTTATTCGTTATTTTTTTCCGGTTTAGGGTATTGTATTTAACTTCATTGCCAATACACAGCCCAATGACCATTAACGAAGATCTGTACCTGGAACGCTATAATAAACTCAATGACCGGCAAAAAGAGGCCGTTGACACTATCTATGGTGCGGTAATGGTAATAGCCGGGCCGGGTACGGGCAAAACCGAGGTTTTGTCGATGCGTATTGCCTACTTGCTCCGCAGCGAAGCCCAGGTGCAACCGCAGGAAATACTGTGCCTCACTTATACCGATGAGGCTACCAATGCTATGCGCCGCAGGCTGGTACAGATCATAGGCCCGGCAGCGCACAAGGTGAACATCCACACCTTTCATGCATTCTGTAATAATGTGATCCAGAACAACAGTGACTACTTCAGCATGCGCTCATTGCAGCCTATCAGTGACCTGGAGCGAACCGAACTATTATATAATGTATTTGATGAGCTGCCGCAGGGCCACGCTTTGCGCAAACTGAGCGGCAATATCTACTTTGACGTAAACAAGCTGAACCGCCTGTTTGATGTAATGAAAAGGGAACACCTTTCACCGGCGCTGGTGTCGGCAGCCATTGATGATCACATCAGCAGCCTGCCCGACAGGGAAGAATATATTTATAAGGTGAATGGCAAAGGCTACAAAAAAGGCGACGTAAAACAAAAAGCGGTAGATGAGGAAGTAAGAAGAATGGAAGACACCCGGGCGGCGGCACTGTTATATGATACGTACCAGGCAAAAATGAAAGAGACCGGCAGGTATGACTTTAATGACATGATACTGTGGGTGATAGATGTATTTAAAGAACAGCCCGCGCTGCTGCAAAGTTACCAGGAGCGCTACCAGTTCATATTGGTAGATGAGTTCCAGGATACCAACGGCTCCCAGAACGAACTGCTCAATCTCCTGTCTTCTTATTGGGATGACCCCAATATCTTCGTAGTGGGCGATGATGACCAGAGCATCTACGAGTTCCAGGGCGCCCGCATCCGCAACATTGTTGATTTTTATGATCGTTACCAGGCCAATATCAAGGTAATAGTGCTGCCGCATAACTACCGTTCATCCCAGCCCATACTGGATATGGCTATGGCCACTATAGAATATAATAAGAAGCGCCTCATACACCAGCTCCATGACCTGGAGTTAAATAAGAACATAATTTCATCGGGGGATCGTTTTAAAGATCCCGCGCACCATATAAAACCTGTGGTTAAGGCATACAGGAATGTGCTGCAGGAAGAGGCCGATATAGTGATGCAGGTAGAACGGTTGCAGCAGAAGGGCATTGCGCTGGGCGAGGTAGCTATATTATACGCCCAGCACAAACAGGCCGATAATATCATCGCGCTTATGGAGCGCAAAGGCATACCGTATAATATTAAGAGGCCGGTAAATATACTGGAAGAACACCTGGTAGAGCAGTTATTGAATGTGCTGCGCTACCTGGATGAGGAACGCAAAAAACCTTTTGAGGGCGAACCTGTGTTGTTCGAGCTTATGCACGCGCCCTATTACGGCATAGACCCTACCGACATTGCCCTGCTGGCACTGCATATGCAAAGCAGTCGCAAAGAAAAAGGGCCCACCCGCTGGCGGTTGTTGTTGTCCAATCCTTTGCTGATAGAGTCACTGGGACTGCGCTCCGCAAAAGCACTGCACCGCCTGGGCAATAACCTGGACCAGTGGGAGAAGCAACAACTCAGCCTGCCACTGCCCCTGCTTATAGAAAAGATAGTGCATGAGAGCGGTATAGTGGCTCACATAGTGAGAACGCCTAACCATGTATGGGATATACAGGTATTGAATACTTTTTTTGAATTTGTAAAAGATACCTGGTCGCGGAACACAAAATTAAGATCTGCGGATCTTCTGCAAATGATAGAACGGATGAACGATGAGCGGATCTCCGTGCCCTTGCAGCGGGTGGTGCAAAACGACAACGGTGTTCATTTTTATACCGCGCATAGCGCTAAAGGCAATGAGTTTGAATACGTCTTCCTGATAGGCGGCACCAAAAACTTCTGGGAAGAAAAGAGGGGAGCGGGCAATGAATTCAAAATGCCGGATACCATAACGGCCACCACCGAAGACCCGGAGAAAACATACAAGGTGGAAGTGGCCCGCCGCCTGTTCTATGTAGCGCTCACCCGAGCCAAAAAACACCTGCAGGTATCGTATGCCCTGAACGACAATGCCGGCAAGGCGCTGGCAACTTCCGTATTTATTGATGAGATATCTGCGCCTGAAGACAGGGAGTTACCTGTGGTTGGCCAGGACGATATTTTAGAACACATAAAGTGGGCCATACAGCCTGTACCCGAAGTGCATATAAAGACCGCAAATGGCTTGTGGATAGATCGAATACTACAGCAGTTTATCATGAGCTATTCGGCCTTGTCTAAATTTCTGCATTGTCCGCTGGCATTTTATTACGAGACCATTCTTAAAGTACCTTTCCAGAAAAACGACGCCCTGGC
Organism: Bacteroidota bacterium; assembly: GCA_013288285.1. Taxonomy (GTDB): domain Bacteria; phylum Bacteroidota; class Bacteroidia; order Chitinophagales; family Chitinophagaceae; genus Nemorincola. The sequence goes on along the minus strand of JABDCE010000019.1, from coordinate 21,812 downwards.
CTTTGGTATCGCTGTCCATTATGCATTGGAACATTTGTTCCGCGACATGAAAGATCATAAAGGCGAGTTCCCCGACAAAGACCATGTGATAGGCCTCTTCAATTCAGCGCTCTATGCCGAATTGTCCTGCTTTACACCCACACAGTTCGACCGGCGCAAGGAACAGGGAAAGACTTTGCTGACAGAATATTACGACCACTATGTACATACGTTTCATAAAGACGTAGAGATAGAATTTAAGGTTCCGCGCTACTTCCTGGATGGCGTACCCGTTACTGGCAAAATAGATAAGATAGAACTGTATGGCGATACCTGCAAAGTGATCGACTACAAGACCGGCGACCCAGACAGATCTGCGAACAGCGCAACAGCGCCGCCAAATGAAAAAGAACCAATGGGTGGCGACTACTGGCGCCAGATGGTATTTTATAAACTGCTGCTTGAAAACCTGGAAGACCGGCCCATGAAGGTATCGACAGGTACATTCGACTTCGTGCAGAAAAGCAAGACCGGCCAATACACACAGGTGACGATACCCGTATTTGAACAGGATGAACTGACCGTACGCCATCAGCTAAAAGAAACCTATAGCCGGATCATGAACCATGAATTTGACCGCGGATGCGGAAAGGAGACCTGCCATTGGTGCAACTTTGCCCGCCGTTACGAGCTCATACGCCCCGCCGCCGGCGACGTAATAGAAATAGACGATCTGTAGCTGGTTTGCGCCTATTCCTTAATAATTTTGTCAATTAGTTATGAAAGAAATATTGTGGAATATATGTTTTGCTATTGATGTAATGAATTAATTTTCAGAGAAATACTTGGTCCGTTAAGAACTACCCGTTATCTTTGTGTTAATGAAGGCGAAGTTTAAAAACATGGAGGATTCCGACACTACAACCTACATCCTGGTAGGTTTTATCCTGGTGGTAGTGCTGCTGGGCGCCTTGCGGATTATCTTCATTTAGTTTTAGTTATTTCCCGTTTGTAAAAACCGTTTTTCCCGTATCCAAAAGCCTTTCTGTATTCTTAGCTGTTTTTTTGCACCCCGATTTAACCCCGGTACACATGTTAAGACAAGTATGCATATCTGCTTTTTGTTTGTTCCTCAGTACACAGTTAAAAGCCCAGAATAAACCTGCGCAAACACCCGCCCAGGTGTTGGTGGCCAATACAGGCGAAGATTCATTGAATTCTTATGGCTCAGCCCATTCAAAAACAGTCATTTCCGGCTATGGCGAATTATTTTATCAGCACGATCTCAACAGGGAACAATCATTGGTTGATCTAAAACGAGCTGTGCTTTTTGTTGGCCACCAGTTTTCAGGCCGCATTGCTTTCTTTTCTGAACTGGAGGTTGAAGATGCTAAAGTGGCCGGTGGCAGCCCTTCCGGGGAGGTGGGCATGGAGCAGGCCTATCTTAAATTCAGTCTCAATCCGCGCCAGTATATAGTTGCCGGTTTATTCCTTCCGCGCATTGGCATAGTTAATGAAAACCACCTGCCCATCAACTTCAATGGTGTGGAAAGGCCCATGGTAGAGCAATTGGTCATTCCCTCAACGTGGCGCGAAATAGGTATCGGCTTTTACGGGCAAACTACTGCGCTCCCGTTTAGCTATAGCATTGCCTTTGTCAATGGATTGAACAATGCCAGCTTTCAGCATGGCACCGGTTTCCAGGATGGCAGAGCAGAAGGCCAGTTGGCGGGGGCAAACAACCTTGCGGTAACGGCTGCTATTCAGTTCTTTGCCGGAAACTGGAAATTCCAGGTATCGGGTTATGCGGGCGGCACTACTCCGTTAAACCCACGCGCAGCAGACAGCCTGCAACTGGAATCCGGTGTTTTCGGTACGCCATTGTACCTGGCGGAGGGCGATATACAGTATAATAATAAAGGCATCTCGTTCAAAGCATTGGGCTGTAATGTTTCCATACCCAATGCGGCAAGTGTCAACAGGGCTTATGCCAACAATGTGGCCAGCCAGATGTATGGCGCTTATGCCGAGCTGGGTTACAATCTGCTGCAGACAGCAAAAAGTGATAAGTGGCACAGCAGGACATTAAACGTCTTCGCCCGTTATGAAGTGCTGGATCTGAACGCACAGTTGCCAGCCACCGGTATCTATGACGGTACCGAAAAGCAGTCTCATCTTATTGCAGGGTTTGGTTACCTGCCCATACCCAATGTAGTGATCAAGGCCGATGTGCGGCTATTGCATACCGGTCCGCAGAACCCCGACCTGCTGGTAAACCCTAACCCCAATGCACTGCCCTACAATCCCAACAATACTTTTATTAACCTCGGAATCGGCTACTCGTTTTAATATGCACAGGAAAGATTTCATAAAAGGCTCCTGTGGTGTGTGTATAGCACTTAGCTCCGGCTTTCTGCTCAGCGCGCTCATGTCGTCGTGCAAAACTCCGCTGGGCGTGGTTAAGACTTCCGCTAAGGATAATGAAGTACTCATACCACTTACTGCATTTGATAACAGCGACTACAAATTGGTGCGTGTCAGCAATTACAACTTCGACCTCGCGGTGCAGAAAAACGCTGATGGGTCTTATCTGGCGCTGGTACTTGAATGTACCCATGCAGGCCAGCCACTCACTAAAACCGGCAGTAATTACTATTGTACCCTGCACGGCAGCCAGTTCGATCACCAGGGGCATGTGACCAAAGGCCCGGCAGAAAAAGACCTGACTCAGTTACCCGTCAAAATTTTGAAAGAACAATTATCTATCCACTTAACACAAACAACATGAAAAAAATAATCCTCTTGTCATTTGCCGGTTGCATCGTTATATCGGCTTGCCATAAAACTCCGGCCCCTACTACTACTACTGTCACAGAAACACAAGTAATCACTGATTTTGTACAGAAAATTGCATTGCCGGAATATGCCAACCTGCAGGTAAAAGCTACTGCGCTCAATACTGCCGTACTTACGTTGAACACATCGCCCACCGATGCCAACCTCGCTGCTGCACAGCAGGCATGGAGAGACGTGCGTACATCGTGGGAAACCTGCGAAGGCTTTTTGTTCGGCCCTGTTGAAGACAATAACTACGACCCCAATACAGATACATGGCCGGTCGACTATCGTCAGCTCGACTCCCTGGTTGCCAGTAGCACTGCTTTAAATATTGCTACCGTACAGAACCTCAGCCAGTCTCTGCGTGGTTATCACCCACTTGAATTTATCCTGTGGGGGCAGAACGGCGCCGCAACTGCCGATTCTATCAATGCTGCCCAAAAGCAATACATGGTAGCCCTGTCGCAGGACATTCTTAACAATATAGACAGCCTTAATTATAGCTGGTCTGCCACAGGCGGCAATTTCCAACAGCAGGTGTTGCAGGCCGGCGCAGGCAGCACCCGCTTCACAAGCCACCAGCAGTTACTGCTTGCCATCATAGGGTCTATCAGCGATATCTGCAATGAGGTTGGCCAGCAGGCATCCGGCGGCAAGATATACGACCCGTATACCTCACGCGATTCTTTCCAGACAGAGTCCCCGTTCTCACATAACTCCATGATCGATTTCAGGAACAACATTATCGGTGCGCAGAACGCATACCTCTGTACGTTCAACGGACAAACTGGCGCAAGCATCAGCACATTCGTAGCTGCAAAAAATCTGTCGCTCGATAATAATATCAAGCAGCAGTTCACCGCTGCCATCAACGCGCTCAATACTGTGAATGTGACTTTTGAATCAGCAATATTCACACAGCGCACCCAATTGCAGTCTGCCATGACCGCCCTCAATACATTGCAGGGCACCCTCGACGGCGACTTGAAAACTTTTATACAAACCTACGTGAAAGACTAAGTGATTATGAAGAAGGTACTGGTAACTGCATCGGCATTATTGTTGGTTTTTTGCTGCACCATGTGCCGCAAGGCAAATACCGCTGCGCAGCAAAATGATAACAACTTCGACCCCCGCCTTTCCGGTGGCGATGCTACCGTTTTTGACATCAGCTCCGGTTCATTCAGCAACCCTTACAGTGATATGGGCTACTGGGATGCACATATACATGACCTTGGCGACAAAGTATTTTCGCAGGTCTTTGTTGCTGCGCCCGCACCTTACTACGGTGGCCTGGGCCCTGCATACAATAATACTTCCTGTACCAACTGCCATCACAATGATGGCATTGGCATTCCTACTGTTGGCCAGGCTTCTTCATCATTACTTATGCGCATCAGCATACCCGGCGCAGACGCGCACGGGGGCCCCAACCCCGCACCTGGTTTTGGCGGGCAGGTGCAAAATGTGGCTGTCTATGGCACACAACCAGAGGCCACGGTCAGCATTGCTTATGCCGAGCAGGTATTCAGTTATTTCGATGGCGCCACCGCATCACTGCGCATGCCTACCTATACTTTATCAGGTGCTTATATGCCGTTGCCGGCTGGCTACATGCTCTCTCCGCGCACCGCGCCTCCGGTCTTCGGCCTGGGCCTGATCGAGAACATACCCGAAGCCACTATACAGTCTTTCGCAACCGCCAACGCGGCCGCATCCGGCATCATAAAAGGCCATACCAATTATGTATATAACCCTTACACGCAAAAAACAGAACTTGGCCGCTTTGGATTGAAAGCCAATACCTCAAGCCTGCTCGTACAGGTAGCCACTGCCTTTCAGCAGGATATGGGTATCACCAGTTATGTACAACTGAAGAAAAGCTTGTACGGACAAACACAGTATGCCACAGTTATTGATACTGCTGGTACTGATGTCGCCGACAGTATCCTCAATGCTGTTACCTTTTATGTGCGGTCACTGGCCGTGCCCGCCCGGCGCGATGTTACTGCCCCTGCTGTAATGCGCGGTGAAGCTTTATTTACACAGCTCAATTGTTCCGGCTGCCACATACCTACTATGTATACCGGCGTCAATGTGACGCTGCCTGCCCTCAGCAACCAACGCATACATCCATATACCGATCTGCTGGTACATGATATGGGCGCCGGCCTTGCCGATAACCGCCCCGACTACCAGGCAACTGGCACCGAGTGGCGCACTACACCTTTATGGGGAATAGGTCTGCTGGAGAAAACAAATGGAACACCTTATTACTTACATGATGGCCGGGCACGCACGCTTGAAGAAGCTATATTATGGCATGGCGGCGAAGCACAGCCCAGCCGTGATCAGTTCACAAAACTCTCGAAAACAGACCGGGCAGCCGTGGTCGCATTTCTACAGTCGCTATAAAATTCTGCTTAGTTCTTTTTCAGCATCAGCACCACGCGGCGGTTCTTTGCGCGGCCATCTGCAGTGCTGTTATCGGCAATGGGTTGTGAGTCGCCCAGGCCGTTGGTCTGCACACGGTCAGATGAAATTCCCTTACCGGTAATGTATTTTTTTACCTGCTCAGCCCTTGCTTTCGACAAAGCCAAATTCTCTGATGCGGTGCCCTTATTATCAGTATAGCCACACACCATCATGTGGTAAGACGGATATTCTTTCAGCGTTTGTGCTGCTTCGTCGAGCGTCGTATAAGCGTCCTTGCTGATCGTGGTTCCTTTTTCAAATTGTATAGTAGTGTTTGAAAAGTTCACCGTTTTCTTCGGCTTATCCTTCGGCAGCGGGCAGCCATTGTTTGATGCCGGACCCGCAACTGTAGGGCAGGCGTCGCGGCTATCAGGTATGCCATCGCCGTCTGTGTCTTTTTCAGTTTGTGCCACCGGCGCCATCCGCACAGGGCTGTCATCTACCGCTTCAAATAGGTCCGGACAATCAGACGTTGTATCTGTTGCACCGCCATGTTCCATATCCGGCTCTGCGTTAAAGTCTGTAGTGTCTAAACTGCGTCCTGTATTATGTCTCTGGGCTGTTCTCTTTTTGAACAGCGGCACATATCCGCCTGCATAAATATTAAAGCCAAACTGGTTCTTAGAGAAGAGCGCCAGCATATCCTGGCTGCCTATATAAAATCCCGAAACACGCAGCCCCAGGCCCACTTCCATATTGTGTGCCAGTACGCTATAAGTAATAGGCAACGATACAGAATACATACGTGTATCATAGCGGGGCGTTACACTCACAAAGCCATAATAAGAATTCCCGAAATTCTGGCGGTTAGCAAGATTGCCCATGATCGTTGCGTTCACATAAAGCTTACTGATGATGTTGTAGTCGCCACCCAGTATCAGTGCCGTAGGCAGGTACACTTTCGATGCCTGGCTCAGCGTATCCGCTTTGAAACCCTGCGCCTTCGCATACGCCCTGAACTCGTCAAATGTGCTCACATTGCTCAGCCCGTTCGCAGTGATATTTCCATTCCCCGAAATGTTGGCGTTGAAGTTGTTACTGGCGCTATAGGTGATATGCCCTATGTCAGTCACAGATGCCGACAGGCGCAGCTTGTACCGGCCGTCACCTGCCATGTTCTCCGGTATATAGTCATACACCACGCCTATGTCGCCACCCACACCATGTCCCTCTTTCGCTCCGAAGATCGTGCTCAGTAGGTCGCTGTTAGAGAAGCCATTTACCAACGCGTTCTTTGTACTTAGTACATTGCTCGCAAACTCTACGTCCGAATTAGTCACATACAGCGAATCATTTCCCGAGCGGTAATGCGCATCGAGATTATTGCCCTTCAGTCCCACATAACCTATGCCGCCTAAGTAGCGCAGGGTGACGCCTGCCCGTAATTTATGTTCGCCCTGGTCCAGCAATACTCTGGCGTAGGTCAGCCCTATCTGGCTCCACAATTGCGCGGTATAATTAAAGTTCCTTGAGGTCAGGTCTACATTTCCGGTAGTGCTTCCCTGGTAAGTATAGTTAGGGTCACTGATCGTGCGGAACAGCGACTGGTCAAAATTATTGAACTGGTTGAAACCGCGCACACCGGTGGTAAATGCGAGGCTGTTCTTGTTATCTATATTTATCATCAGGCCCGGCCCCTTCACCTCGGCAAATGGCGCCAGCAGGCTGAAAGTAGACGAGTTAGTATAATTGAAAATATTGTCTGTATTGCCGCTCTTCAATGCTGTGTTCAATCCGCCTAATGAGGTAAGCCTGCCCAGGTTATTTTCCAGACCAGCATTGATGCCTATGATATTGATCACTATTTTTTCACGGCAGTCCGCAATGTTCGCGGGGTTCATGTACATGCTGTTCATAACGCTGTAGTCGCTGGTAGCAACCCCCAGGTTGAACTGCGCAAATGCAGATGTGGAACACAACATGCCCAGTATTGCAATGTGTATATGTTTCTTCATGTAGCGTTTTTTAAAGGAGAATAATCCCCCATAGGAGCGCTTGCACCGCTCCTAAACCGCCTCTAAAATAGCAAGATTATTTGAAAAACTATATGAAGGAGCAATTAACTTATAGGTAATTTCCGTTTTTGGCTCTTGTTTCCCCTATTGCAGCTTCCGCTTATAGATCTGTATCACATTCTCCAATCCATAATACAATGCATCGCTGATCAGTGCATGCCCTATAGATACCTCCAGCAGCGCCGGTACCGACTGCTTAAAAAACTCCAGGTTCTCCATATCCAGGTCGTGGCCGGCATTTAGTCCCAGCCCGTTTTTCGTTGCCGCTTCTGCGGCGGCCAGGTAATCCTTTACTGCGGCATTCCTGTCCTTCCGGTAGTTCCGTGCATAGTCCTCCGTATACAGTTCCACTCTGTCCGTTCCAGTTTCTGCCGCAGCAGCCACCATGCGCTCCACCGGGTCTGTAAATATGGATACCCTTATGCCAGCCTGCTTGAACACACCTATTATTTTCCGCAGATAGTCTTTTTCTTTTATCGTGTCCCATCCGTGGTTAGAAGTGAGCTGCCCCGGTGCATCAGGCACCAGTGTTACTTGCGCCGGCTTCGTCTCCAGCACCAGCTCCACAAACTTATCTTCCAGCGGGTTGCCTTCTATATTGAACTCTGTATTGATGATCTTGCTTATTTCCCGCACATCGGCATACCGTATATGTCGTTCATCTGGCCGAGGATGCACTGTTATTCCGTCTGCACCAAACTTCTGGCAGTCTATCGCTACCTGTACCACATCCGGGTTGTTCCCGCCACGGCTGTTGCGCAGGGTGGCTATCTTATTTATATTGACTGAGAGCTTTGTCATAATTATCCTCAAAATTAGGTCGCATTTCAATTACTTTGCATCAACAGTGAAAAACAATAATCCATTCGGCCTTTTTCGCTTCCTGTCTGTCATGTTCAGACAGTTGTCCATCCTGGGCCTGGGGCTGTTATGGCTATTTTCCTGCAATGCGCCACATCAACCGGTTTCCACGCAGGTGTTTCACCTCAACCTTTCCTCCGGCTACCTGGAATCCATAGACCCTGCCTTTGCACGCTACCAATACATGATATGGATAGACCACATGGTCTTCAACACCCTTGTGGAGACCAACGAGCACAACCATACCGTGCCCTCCCTCGCCAGTAGCTGGGAGGTCTCGCCTTCCGGGCTCACTTACACCTTTCACCTTCACCCCGATGTCTTCTTCCAGGACAACCCTGTATTCCCCGGTGGCAAAGGCCGCCGCATGACCGCTGCTGATGTAGTGTATTCCTTCTTTCGCATCATTGATCCGCGCACGGCATCTTCCGGCGCCTGGATATTCAATGGTCGCGTAACAGCTAAAGACCCTTTCATCGCGCTCAACGATACCACCCTCGCCATCAAGCTCATTAAGCCTTTCCGTCCGCTGCCCGAAGTACTCACCAATCCTTACTGTAGCATTGTACCACACGAAGTAGTAGAGCATTGGGGCGTCGGTTTCCGCAACCACCCCTGTGGCACCGGGCCGTTCATGTTGCACAACTGGGACGAGGGCAATGCCCTGAGCCTCGTCCGTAATCCCTGCTATTGGGAACACGATTCAGCTGGAGTTCAACTGCCTTATCTCGATGCAGTGCAGATATCATTTGTAGATAGTAAGGCAACGGAGTTCCTGATGTTCATGCAGGGCAAGGTAGATTTTGTAAATGGTGTCGATGGATCGTTCAAAGATCTGCTGTTCCTCAAAGACGGCTCGTTGCGAAAAGAATACGCCAAAAAATTCCGTGTCACAAAAGGCACCTACCTCAATACTGAATATATCGGCTTCCTCACAGACACTGCACTGCCCGCGCTTCACGACGAGCCCACAGCAAACCCGCTGATTCGCCGCGCCATCAGTTATGCGGTGAACAAACAGAAAATAGTCACCTACTTCAAGAATGGCCTTGGCTTCCCCGCCACTGAAGGTTTTATACCGGCAGGCATGCCCGGATACGATAGCGCTGCCACTTATGGTTATCATTACGATCCCGCGCGGGCACGGCAGCTATTAGCACAGGCCGGTTACCCCAATGGCCACGGGCTGAAACCTATAAAAATACTTGTCCAGGACAACTATGTAGATATCGTCAACTTCGTGGCCTCGCAGTTGCAGGAGGTAGGCATACCCGTTACCATTGAGGTGATACAACCCAATATACTCAAGCAACAAATGAGCCGCTCGCAAGCCGTGATCTTCCGTGCAGGCTGGTTTGCAGATTATCCAGATGCCGAATCTTTTCTGGTCGCTTTCAACGGTCATTTTCCGGCGCCACCCAACTATACGCGTTTCTCAGACCCCACCTTCGATCAATGGTATGAACAAAGCCTCAATATGCCCGATACACAACGGTATGCCCTCTATCGCCGCATGGACAGCCTCGTGATGTCGCAGGCTCCCATACTCCCGCTTTACTACGACCAGATCCTGCACTTCACACAAAACAACATTGCCGGATTTACCAGTAATTCCATGAACCTGATAGAATTGAAACGGGTGAGAAAAAATAATTGAGGATCTATTCATCACCCCTGTGATCTTCTATACAATAGACCTGCTCCTGGCAAGATGATTCAGCGATCGCCTTCGCTTTATCCCGGATAGGATAATCGTATTGTATATTCTTGAGGCTGTTGTAATAATACTGAAATGCCTTTTCTCCATCATCAATATCGGCCTTGTATATGAACAGCACCACGATGGCCATCACTACTCCCTCTGCCATTATTATTTTCTGGTTATCTACGCACAGCAACGCAAACACGAACGACAACACCAGCAGCAGGTGCCCGTAAATAAAGTAACGGCTGGTATACGCATTGCCCACCGGCATATTGCCGCGGAATACCGACATCACCGACAGTGAGGCCAGCACAAAGCCTGCAAGACAGACCAGCGGCATAGCACTACCCGGCAACCTGCCTAGTTTTTTTGCATAAGCCATTGCCGCCAGCAACACGACTATCATTATACCCCCTGCGGCCACACCGGCGTCAAAGCCAAAATGCGCGCCCGCAGCATGCAGAAAGTAAGGAACTATTTTGGTAATGTCGGTAGTGAAAAAATTGGTTTCCGGTTGCTGATAATGTAAGTAATACAAGGGGGAGAAGATAAGGAACACAGCCAGCGCGGTGACAATCTTCACACGGTCGCGCGTCAGGCATACCGACAGCAATATGAACAGCGAAGCCAATATGCCATTACCGCTGGAGTATACACAGAGTATCTGCAGCAGTGCCGCCGGTAACAAGTACCATCGCTTTGTGCCGGTGTAACACAACATACTGCTTACAAACCACAGCACTATGCCATAGTTTTGCATACCGTAACTGGCAAAGACCGCATTGTCGTAATTATTGATGTCGAACAGGCAAAAGCTCAGGATCACTACAGGCACTACCCAGTTGGCGGGCAATACACGTTTTATAAACACAGCTACCACGGCAAAGACACCCACCAGCAGCAATGTGTTGATGACAATGATATTTTTGAAGTTCACAGATCCGCACAGCGAGTAGTAAAGCACATACACTATCCGAGACGACAGTATACGGTGCTCATTGTGCTGGGAAAACAGCAGGCCCAGTTTATCGGCAAAGTCAGCGTTCTTAAAGTTGACCAGGAACCCCAGTATCGCATCATAGTCATCCATGTGCGGTATGTTGAGGGTATACCGGAATACATAGCTGAAGTAGACACAGATAGGTATCAGCGCAGTAGCAAGTATTACCATAGGTAGCACTTTGCTTTTTTTTCCCGCTGTATGTTCCTGTATCGCCATTGGTTTGGTGAGTTGGTAACGCTTACAAAAAGGCCTTCGCCCCAAAGCTTGTTTAAATGTAACAAAAGCTGTGGAAATGATACTAATTGTATTCCGGCAAAATTGCTTTCAGCTGGCTGACTACCTCATCCGTTACCGACTTCAGGCGGTCAAGGTGCCGTTGCAACTGATCTGCTGGTATACCGGCCTGGTGTTCCAGCGCCTTTATATCATCGGTCAGTGAGTGGATATATAGGTTATGAATAGATGGCTTGGTGCGGTGCGCCAGCGCTGACACGGTAGCCAGGTCGTTCTTTTCGTACGCTGCCTGCATCTCGACAACTGCCTGCGGCGTGGTCTCTATAAATAACTCCAGCATTCTTTTTATAAAACCCTTATCCTCTCTTGCTATCGATTGTATTTTGTCCAGGCTGAACAATGGGCCTGCCTCAGCGGGCCGCGGCTTTGTGTATGATTGTATCTTCACCTCCCTGCCCAACCACTGGGCCACCAGTTGCACCAGCTTGTGCTCATCATACGGTTTAGATATGAAGTCGTTCATGCCCGCCTTTATGCACCTTTCTTCTTCCTTCTTCATGGCATTTGCGGTCATGGCTATGATGGGTATGTTGCTGTCTATTCTCTTGCGGATATACCGGGTTGCCTCGAGGCCGTCTTTCACTGGCATCATCACATCCATCAGCACCAGGTCGTAGACGCCGTTCTCCAGTTTTTTAATGGCCACACTCCCATCTTCCGCTTCTGTCACCTGAGCGCCAAAATACGACAGGATAGTATTGGCCAGCAACCGGTTGGTCTCATTGTCTTCTACCAGCAATATACGCTTACCCTTCAGCACCTGGGTATCCACATCTATCTGCTGCCTGTCCGGCAGGTCTTCAGCAGAGCCTTTCGGAAACCGAAGGATGAAAGAAATACTGGTACCGGTATTCTTTTTACTCTCCACTTTTATCTCCCCGCCCATCAGGTCTATCAGTTGCTTGCAGATGCTCATGCCCAGGCCGGTACCGCCAAATTTGCGAGTCACGCTTTCATCTTCCTGGGTAAACTTATCAAACAAATGCGCTACAAAATCTTTATTGATACCTATGCCGGTATCTGTCACTTTGAATTGTATGGTTTGCCTGTCGCCATCATCTTCCACCAGGCTGCATTCTATTTTCACTTCTCCTTTCTCCGTAAACTTTATTGAGTTGCTGAGCAGGTTCATCAGCACCTGGTTGATGCGGTATGGGTCACCCTTCAGCACAGCTACTATATCAGGCGATGCGCGGTAGCTGAGCGACAGGCCTTTTTCCTCCGCTTTGTACCGCTGCACCTGCACTGCATTTTGCAGCACTGCATTCAGCTCAAACCCTATATGCTCCAGCGACACCTTACCCGCCTCTATCTTCGAAAAATCCAGCAGGTCATTGATCAGCACCAGCAGGTTATTTGCGGCATCCTGTATGGTAGCTAAGTATAGCTGTTGTTGCCCCTCCAGTGTGGTTTTCCCCAGCAGCCGCCCTATACCCAGTATCGCGTTCATCGGGGTACGTATCTCATGGCTCATATTCGCCAGGAACACTTCTTTTGCATGAGCAGAGCGCTCTGTATCCGATTTGGCTTTTCGCAGGTCGCGCTCCAGGTTCTTTTGCAGGGTTATATCCAGGTGTATACCTATGGAGCCTTTCAGGTTGCCATTATTATCGTACGATGGCGCACCACTGATGAGCCACCACTTAGATTCTCCTTTTTTGTTCTTTACCTTTAGTTCGTATGCATCGCTCTGCCCCTCTTTTCGCCGCTTCGCTACTTCCTCGCTATTACTGTCACGCTCTTCAATAAAGAATACAGCCCATGGTTTTTTACCTATCAGTTCATCGGCATCATAGCCGCTCATTTCACAAAAACTATTGTTGGCATAGACTATGTGCTCGTCATTATCCACCTCTACAAGGCCCAGGTTCATGTTCGCAATGATGCTGCGGTATTTCTCCTCACTTATCTTCATGGCCCGCTCTGCTTCTATCCTCGGCGTTATATCCTGCGAAAAACCGATCACGTAGGGTTCTTCTGTTTCGCCGGTCACTAAGTAATTCTGGTAGAGCAGGTATATTTTCTTTCCCTGCCTGTTCAGCGCCACCATTATGCCCGATGCCTTACCTTTTTCGGTGATCTCTTTCATGTAGCTGTTCTCAAAGTCAGCTCTCTTATCAGCAGGCAGCAGCATAGCCAGCGGCGCTCCTTTCAGTTCTTCTTCCCCATACCCGAACGCTGCCATCGATGCATTGTTTACATCTATCAATATGCCGTTCATGTCATGCGTACATATCAGCGCCTGCCCGTTATTGAATATGCTTTTATATCGTGCTTCGCTAAGTTTTGTCTTTTCTTCAGCTTTCTTTCGTTCGGTGATGTTTACGCCATAGATTACCATGATGTCGAGCTCACCCCGCTCGTCAAATACCGGGTACAATACCCTTAGTTGGTATACTATACCTCCATCAGGTGTAACTATCTTTTCTTCCCATTCGGTTTGTGTTCCCGCTTTTAAAGTTGCATCGAAATACTTTCTCCTTTCTATACTGTCTGACAAAGGGCGGTTTCGGTAGCTCATGTATTCCTCGTCCGTCTTGCCTATCACCCACTCCCTGAGAGCTGGGTCTTTTATTGCTTGCGGATTCACAAAAAGATACCGGTGGTCCTTATCCATGATGGCTATATCTGCCGGTATACGGTTCAGTATCTGTTCATAAAACAACTTCTGGTCATGCACTTTCTTTTCTGTGCCTCTGAGTATACCTATATTCTTTTTCAGGTATTCCGCTATCTGCAACAGTTCCCCGGCACCACTGTCTTTAGCCAGTATATCCTCACCGGCAGCACCAATAGCTTCCTTCAGCTTATCAATAGAGGCTTTGTTCTGAGATATCTGGCTATTCAGTTTATTGTTTGTTGCGTCGCATTCTTCTTTACTCTTCTTCAGTGCACGGCCCGCCAGCGACATATCCCTTTCGTATGCATTATAGGAGTCATTCACAGCATTCAGGAACAACTGCATTTTTTCCCCTTCGGCGAGATCGTCGGGAAGAAATTTCCTTACTTGCTTTTCTAATAGTTTATTCAATTTCATGGCAAAGTTTATTCCTGGGCCTGGTTGCTGCTTATAGTATATATTGTTCACGTTTTGATAGGATAGTTGCTCATCAGGCCTTTTATCACTTTTAAATTATTTGTCAAAAATACTATATTTAATAACGTCGTTAGCTGACTTTCGTCAGTTAGTTAAGTGATTGTTATTTGCTTGCCGCTTCTATGAAGCAAAATTTAGGGCGTTTCCACTACCGGAATTTACTTGACCGCAATTTATTTAACTATATGTAGCTTTGCTGTCTATGAAACTATTGCTCCCCATCCTGCTGTTTACATTGTTCGCAGGTCAGGCAATAGCGCAGCCAGGTAATAAACCTGGCCAGATCTACAATATCTGGATAGGCCCCAACGCAGAATATCTCGACATTCATAATGATTCAGTCTATTTTGCCACAGCCTTTTATCGCCCCTATGGCTGCATGCTGAATTATGACGGAGGCACGCTGAGCCTCACATTGGCCGGCGAGCACCAGGCATTTCGAGTGGTCTCGGTCAATGACGATACACTACGCCTTAAAGCAAAGGATAATAATGGTTATGGATTGGTGAGGACCTGGGACACTATCGTTTTCGTCAATCGCAAGTGCCTTTATGACTCTGCGCTCACCTTCGGGCAATTACGGTTTTACCGCTCTGGCAGCGGAATGCTTCCTGCCGAGTATTCCAATATTCAATTTCAAATTGATTCTACTGGCGCATTATTGTTTTCATGTGTCCCGCAAAAGGGAAAATATAACGGCACATATAAAGGCCAGCTATCGGCCTCGCAACTAAAACAACTAACGGATCTGCTAAAAGCATCTGCCTTGGACCGTTTTGTAATTCCCCTCGTACACCTGACCGATGTGCCGGGTTATGGATTTAAGTTCTATTACGATCACAAAATGAAGGAAGCCTATGGCCAGGGCATGCCCTATCCCGCTGTTCCGCTCGTTGATTATCTGAATACCCTGATTAATGCTGTGCAGTTGGAGAAAATATCTGATGAGTTCGACCTGAAATGGTAACCGTATTATTTTGAGCCAGGTTATATTTTATATCGGCATTTCTTTGTTATATCTAAAATAAACATTAGTTTTCCATATTAAAATATCACCTTTTATGAAAAACCCAAAATATCTCTTGCTGCTCGTTGCCGCCGTAACCCTTTTTTCGTGTAACAAAAGCCCTAACAACGGCTACTCACCTGTTGATCATACTGTTGGAATGGTAAAGATGCGGACCTGGTGGGGAGCACCCTATGGTTATGCTCCCAAAGACACTGTTGCCATCATCATAAGCCCCGGTGATACTGTACGCCAGTATGCTGCTCATTATAGCCGATTCGTTAAGGATACAGATTTCGCTATAACCAAGTACAATACATTTGAAATACAGATCGGTGGTGTGTATATGAACTATAGAAAGACCGACTCCGCTAACGGTATCGTGCTTTTCGACACTGTGTTTGGAACAGCGCATCGCACCAGCCTCACCTATTATTTTAAAGCCGATACCTGCGTATTTGAATATCACAAGGTTGGTGCCCAGGACCCAGTCACGGGTATCTACTACGAAGATGATGTGATCTGGTACGGACACCCCAAGCAATAGGGTTACATCCACTTCGGCGCGTGACGCATTGCATCTGCTAAAGTTATTCCGGTAGTGCTCTACTATTCGTTATTTTTGCCCGATGCCTGAAACAACCGCTGATACGCTGGATGTATCTAATTCTATTTTTCAGAAAGCGGTGTCCTTTGTAAGAGATACCAATGAGAACCTGTTCCTCACCGGCAAGGCAGGCACAGGTAAGACCACATTCCTGAAATACATACGCACGCAAACCCGCAAGCAGTGCGCGGTGGTGGCGCCTACTGGTGTAGCCGCTATCAATGCGGGTGGCGAAACCATACACTCGTTCCTGCAGTTGCCGTTCGGGCCATTTGTGCCGGCAACAGTAGGCGGCTTCGGGCGACAATCAGAAGGTACGCAGGACAAACACTCCCTGCTGGCCAATCTGAAACTACGCGACACAAAATTAAAGCTGCTCCGCAAGCTGGAGCTGCTGATAATAGATGAGGTGAGCATGGTGCGCTGCGACCTGCTCGACTCTATGGATCTGGTCTTGCGCCATGTGCGCAAAAACTGGGCGCATCCATTTGGCGGAGTGCAGGTAGTTTTTATCGGTGATCTGTTCCAGTTGCCACCTGTAGCCCCGGAGCAGGACTGGGAAATATTGCGCAACTATTACAACAGTCCTTATTTCTTTGATGCCAAAGTATTGCAGCACGACCCATTGGTGTACATAGAGCTAAAGAAGATCTACCGCCAGAAAGAACAGGTATTCATAGACATACTCAATCGTATCCGCAATGGCCACGTGGAACAAAACGATATTGATATACTGAACAAACAATATGACCCGCTCCCGCAGAAAGAGAAAGGCTATATTATCTTGTCTACCCATAACCGCATAGCAGACAGCGTGAACCAACAATCGCTGGAACTGATCAACAAACCCCTGCACACATTTAAAGGCACTATAAAAAATGAATTCAATCCACGCAACCTTCCTACCGAAGAAGAGTTGCAGCTAAAGGAAGGCGCTCAGATCATGTTTGTGAAAAACGACCTGCAATCGCCACGCCGCTATTACAATGGTAAAATTGGCATTGTGTCTGTCATAGGCAAAGACGGTATATGGGTTACGTTTCCGGGAGAAGACTATACAGACCCCATGATGCTGGAACAGGAGACGTGGAAGAATATGCGGTATACTTTAAATCCGCAGAAGGGTGAAATAGAAGAAGAGGAATCAGGCAGCTTCACACAATTTCCTGTGCGGCTGGCGTGGGCCATCACCGTGCATAAGAGCCAGGGGCTTACCCTGCAAAAAGCAGTAGTAGATCTCAACCAGTCTTTTGCACCGGGGCAGGTATATGTGGCCCTGAGCCGCTGCGTGGCGCTGGATGGATTAGTCCTGCGTAGCAAACTTAATATAGACAATGTGATCGTTGACGAACGGGTTGTTGCTTTTGCACAGTCAGAAAATGATGAGGACGAGCTGGAAGATCTGCTGAAACATAGTATGCGCCAGGCTACAGCCGGCAAGCTTTGCAAGATATTTTCTTTTACAGACCTCATAGCCCATATAGAGCCTGTACTGCCCGATCTGATGAAAAGAAAGACCGGCCCAAGAGAGAAAAACCTGGCCCTCTACGACAACTTATTCAATACACTGCACAAAGCCCAGAAGCACGCCGCAGGCTTTCATAAACAGATACATACACTCGTAGATACGTTACAAGACCACCAGCTTGAAGAGCGCACTAACGCCGGTGTCATTTACTTTTCCACGCAGGTACTTGGCCCCCTTATCGATGCGGTTGAGGAGCACATTATATCATTTGGCACGCTCACTAAAGTTGCAAAACAGGTGAGTGTGTGGAAAGATGTAAATACAGAACTGAAGAAAAAAATGACGGAGTTGAAAATGGCGAATGAAGTGCTTCACCCATGATACACCCTTGAGGCGACGATCAGTCCATCAGCAATTTCCAGCGCCTCGGCTACCAGCATATCGGGCTCATTGTCCACATGGCGTATGTATTCCATAAACACACGTTCTTCATTTGCCGTCAGCTTAGTAGGTTCGTATTTCAGCGTCGGCAGTCTGTTAAATGAATCCCGCCACCAGGCGCGCAGCGCGGGTTTCCCGGTTATCAATCCACCTGTTTCCGGTTGGCGTATTTTTAGTTTCGGGCTGTAGTGTTGTGCGTCATCATCATACAGTGATAAAAGCAATTCAAGGTCATGCGCATTAAACGCCGCAAACCATTTTGTTGCTATGGCAGTATTCAGTTGTTCGCCCATAAGATTGTTTGTTTCACGTGAAGCCAGCACAGATTAATTCATCTTGGCCGGTACCAGCAACTGGAACTCAGGAATGTTCACGGTAAGTTTCTTTTTGTTGAAGAGGTTTTCAACAAGATAAGTGCCGTACATTTTTCCAATGTCGCTGTGCAGGTTTACACCCGATGAGTATTGGTATACATTGCCCGGCGTTATCACCGGCTGCATACCTACCACGCCTTCACCTTCTACTTCGCGGTGCGTACCATTGCTGTCTATTATATGCCAGTGCCTGCTGAGCAGTTTCACCGGATAAATAGTAAGGTTCTCTATCGTGATCCTGTAGGAAAACAAATATTCAGAATGAACAGGGTTAGATTGATCGGGTTGGTAGAATGTTTCTACTCTTATGTTTACACCTTCAGTAACTTGTTGTACCATATAGCAGTATCAATTAGCTACGCAAAGCTAAGGAAAAATAATTTACTTATATTGGTTTATATTAATTCTTTTACAAGGTCCATCACCATGTCGCGCTCATAGCCCTTTTGCACCAGGTAACGGTATAGTTTCGATTTTCGCGACAATACACTCCTGTCGCCTTTTATCTCATTCACTTTTTTGATTGCTAATTTTCTTAATGTATTGTCGTAGGCATCGCCATCTATTTCCCCCATGGCCTTTTTTATGCAGTAGTCCGATATCTTCCGCAGCTTCAATTGCTGCTTTATCTTCTCTCGCCCCCATTGCTTAATCCTGAATTTTCCACCGGCATACGCCCTGGCAAAACGCTCCTCGTTCAGCGCGTTAACCTCTATAACCCGCACCAGTTGCTGTTCTACCTCTGGCGTGGTGCATCCCAGCTCATAGAGTTTATTGCGTACTTCGGCATGGCACCGTTCCTGGTATTTGCAATAATGAAGGATAGCCTTAAATACTGAATCATCCATTTAAGTCAAAAATAAGATCACTTACTTCGAGGTTTTAACTTATCACTTCTCCCTTTCTCTTAAAGAACGCTTATCATTTTTAGGTTTTAACTTCTCCCTTTTCCCTTAAATCAAGGTTTTCCCTTATCACTTTTCCTTTCTTAAAGAACGCTTATCACTTTTAGGTTTTAACTTCTACCTTTTCCCTTAAATCACCTCCCCATGTATACCATCAGTATCTGCACGTCGCTTGGATTCACCCCGCTGATACGGCTCGCCTGACCCAATGTCCGGGGCTTTATCTTATTCAGTTTCTGCCGGGCTTCCGTAGATATGGCCGATAATTTGTCATAATTGAATGTCTCCGGTATCATCAATCCCTCCAGCGCCGACATCTTTGCTACTAATTCCTGCTCTTTCTCTATATAAACGTCGTACTTCACCTGTATTTCCGCTTGCTCCAGTACTAATGGATCGACACCGTTCAGCAGTTCTCCCAGGCTTGGGACAGCCGCCATCATATCCTTCAACCCTATGTTTGGTCGCAGCAGCAACTTTATCGCTCTTGTCTTATCCGTCAGTTGCGACGAGCTATTATCTGCCAGCAGGCCGCTTACCATATCCCTATCTACTGAGAAATCAGCCAAAATGCGCTTTACATCCGCTACTTTTTGCTTTTTCGCCTCCATCAGGCTGAGCCGCTCATCAGAAGCAAGTCCTATTTTATGCCCCAGTCCTGTCAACCGCAGATCGGCATTATCCTGCCTCAGCAACGTACGGTACTCCGCCCTGCTGGTAAACATACGGTAAGGCTCATCTGTCCCTTTGTTGATGAGGTCATCTATAAGCACACCAATATAGGCATCACTCCTCCCAAGTATTACCGGTTCTTCCTCTTTGGAGGCCCTATTTGCATTTATACCCGCCATTAAACCCTGGCAAGCCGCTTCTTCGTAGCCCGTGGTGCCATTTATTTGCCCGGCAAAGAACAGGTTCTTAATTAATTTGGTTTCCAGTGTAAACTTTAGCTGTGTTGGCGGGAAATAATCGTATTCTATAGCATAGCCGGGCCTGAAAAACTTACAATTCTCAAATCCAGGCACCATTTTCAGCGCTTTATACTGTACTTCTTCGGGCAAAGAGGTGCTAAAACCGTTCACATATATTTCCACGGTGCTCCAGCCTTCCGGTTCCACAAACAATTGGTGGCGCTCCCTTTCTGCAAACCGGGTTATCTTATCCTCTATACTTGGGCAATACCTCGGGCCACTGCCCTTTATCCTCCCCTGGTACATCGGTGATTGCTCAAAACCCGTCTTCAATATCTCATGTACCTCCGGGCTGGTATAAGTAACCCAGCAGCAACGCTGTTCTTTAGCCTTTACTTTTTCTACTGGCAGGTACGAAAAACCCACTACTTCCTCATCCCCATCCTGTATTTCCATTTTTGTGTAGTCAAGGCTCCTTCCGTCTATACGTGGTGGTGTACCTGTTTTCAATCTTGCACTCTCAAAACCAGCTTCTACCAGCTGCTCAGTGATACCAGTAGCACCTTTTTCACCTATTCTACCCCCTCCGAATTGTTTCTCACCTATATGTATTACACCGTTTAAGAAGGTTCCATTGGTCAAAACCACCGATTTCGCCCTTATTTCCTGTCCCATACCAGTAATTACCCCCTCTACTCTGCTCTGATTTCCAGATGTTCCACGTGAAACAAGCAACCCCTTCACCATATCCTGCCAAAAATCTACGTTCGGAGTGTTCTCCAGCATCTCCCGCCATGTCGAGGCAAACAACATACGATCATTCTGCGACCTTGGGCTCCACATTCCCGGCCCTTTAGACTTGTTCAGCATCCTGAACTGTATCATGCTCTTATCGCTCACTATCCCGCTATACCCACCAAGGGCATCTATTTCCCGTACAATTTGCCCCTTGGCTATACCACCCATAGCAGGATTACAGCTCATTTGGGCTATGGTCTGCATATTCATCGTCACCAACAGCACTTTTGAACCCATATTTGCAGCGGCAGCAGCAGCTTCACAGCCCGCATGGCCAGCGCCCACCACTATTACATCATATTCAGGAAACATAGCGCAAAGATACACTATCGAAAGTAATTCCGATGCGACTCTAATGTCATTACCTCATCTAAATCAATTTTGTTAAAATTATGTTTTAGTACTGTTAAACCCTACCCCGAAAATCTCATCTAATCTCCGCAAGTGTAGGAAGACAGCCTTTGTTTCACGTGGAACAATCTTATTTCTGCCCTTTAACAATATTTACTGAAATGTTTCGTTATTTTGTATAACCATGACTGCACTCAACAAAATATTCATATCCACACTGGCCATTTCCTATATGGCGCTGGCTTCGGTATGCGTATATGGGCAGAACATTGTTAAGACCAAAAAACATAAACCTGCTCTTACCATAGGCTTTCAATCAGGTCGCGAACTCTTATTTCACTCAAACCCCTTAATACATAGCCGGCAAAGCAAAGTACACTACAATATCAGCAATAGCCTCGTACTGAGAAAAGCCCTGAACGCTCACTTCAAAGTGGAAACAGGTCTGAAATACAACTCCATCCCGGGCACTGTAGCTAAGATAAAGAGTGTAAATGACAGGGTTGGAAACAGCAGCTACACAAGCTACACTGCACATAAAGTAGCCGCACCCTTTACCATACAATATTACTTCTTGCCTAAACGATGCAAAGTGCAGCCTTTCTTGGGAACAGGTTTTCAGTACAATTTCAACCCTAACAACACATACCCGCCATTCACCAGCGCCATGGGTGGTGAAAATGC
>JABDCE010000018.1 GCA_013288285.1 Bacteroidota bacterium | reverse complement strand
ACGGATGGCAATGCTATAGCTGGCAAAAGATGGGAAGGTGCCCTGCGCTTCCGCGGTGCCGGAACTATAATCGCCATATACCTCGGCGGCCAGTGTTTTTGTGACCTTGTAAGAAAAGTTGATATTGCCCCTGTAGTTAAATGAATTCACTATCTGCCCTCCAACCGCTTCACTGCTTTCTATATATTTATCGAAGACAGTAATATTCATGCGTACCTCCAGTTTACTGTTCAAGACCTTAGTACCGGAGCAGGTACCACCCAATTTCTGCTCGGAGCCGGCATTGATAGTAGTATTCAGGGTTACGTTCTTATAGGTGGTATCTCCTACAGATAGTGAGTTATAGTAAGTGGTGTACCCCTGCCAGTCATCAGCGGAATAGCGATAAAACAGAGTGAACAGCAAGGAACTGCCTTTGTCGTAGAATTTATAGTATGACAATTCGAGGGCGTGCATTTTCTGTGGCAGCAGGAACGGGTCACCACTTGACAAATTAGCCGGGTCCGTTGCATTAACGAATGGATTGTACTGACTGAAGCCCGGGCGCTGGATGCGCCGGGTATAGCTAAATTTGACCGTACGGTGGTTCGACAGTGTATGCGATAAGATAGCAGAAGGGGTTACGAAATTATAAGAGGGAATAATGAGCGTATCTCCGGGCACCGTGTTCTTTGTGTATTCATCGCGCAGGCCCAGTTTCAGTGTATAATCAGTGGATAGCGGCACGGTAAGCGTAGCATAAGCTGCATAGATGTCGCGATCGTAGTTGAAGATATTCAGCTCTGACGGATCAAAAGAGTAATTACCAGAGAGTGGGAGCAAGTTGTAATAATCCGCATTGCTGGTTATGCGGCTGAAGGTACCTTTTAAGCCTACATTAAGCATCACACCCTTAGAAAACGGCTGTGCATAATCGGCCGTGAGGTATGTCTCAAGATCAGAGGTGCCATTGTCGCCTTTTGCGCCTGTGAACAAGGAGTCATTGACGGTATACAATTGATTCTGGGAGTAAGATAATCTGCTGGTACCTTCGCTACCCTGGTAAGAAAGGTTGAGTTCCTGGCCGTCGCGGGCGTATTTTTTTTTATAGTTCACGTTCCAGTCGTGCCCCCAGTAGCGAAAATTATTGTTTGAATTGCGGACAGTGCCTACATCAACAGGTGAAGGAAAGAATGTTTGCTGGGTTTGATCTACGACACCCTGGTTGGTATTGCCGAAGTTGCTGTAGCTGTAATAAGCGCTGATATCATCGGTTTTTGTAAACGCCCAGTCGAAGCCTGTTTGCGCACGGTAGCCATTCCTTTGTACCTGCCCGTAACCGTCTTGCAAGAGTTCAATACTATCGGTTTTGCGATCAAGCGTATTGAGCGTACGTGTGTTCAATTGAACATTGCCGCTCAGCGAGGCAGTCACGTCCAGCGATCCGTTCTTCATATGTACATTCGCCGTGCCATTCTGATAACGAGAACCACCTGAGATGGAGCAATTCCCATCAACACCTTTAACTGTATTGTCTTTGAGGATGATATTGATGATGCCGCCGGTTCCCTGGGCATCATATTGCGCGCCTGGACTTGTAATGACCTCTATGCTTTTTATCTGGCTGGCGGGGATCGCTTTCAGGGCTTCTGCGAGGTTGTTATCGAACATGGCGGAGGGCTTGCCATTGATAAACACCCGTACATTAGCGTCACCCAGCAGGTTGACATTGCCATCTATATCTACTGACACCATAGGTACTTTTTTAAGCACATCAGTAGCTACCCCACCCTGGCTGGTCACATCTTTGTCTACATTGTACACCAGCTTATCCAGGTGGTTCTCCATGAAGTTCTTGTTTGCGGTAACGGTGACCTCCTTAAGGCCTTTAGTAATGCCGGAGAGCAGGACATCGCCAAGATTGTTCTGTGTTTTGTTGTCGGTAAGAGATATGCCTGTGCGGGTGATGGGATCGTAGCCGATAAATTCAATTTTCAAACGGTACTCGCCTACCGGTAAATTGTCGATAGTGAACTGCCCCTTCTCATCTGTAATGATACCGCCGGCAACGTTTGTGCTTCCAGTCAAAAAAGCAGTGACTGTAGCGTAGCCTACGGGCTGCTTTGTGGCAGAGTCGAGTACCCTGCCCTTTATTTTGCAGATGCCAGTGGCAGGCGCCTGCTGTGCAAAGCCACTACAAAAGCAAACAAGAAATAGCCCTAAGTAAATGAGTACCTTTTGTTTCACTAAAGATCAGAATATAACAGGTCGCAATATGGCAATAATTATCTGTAAAATATCTATGAACGTGCCGAAGTTCAGGAATTAAATGCTTTGTCGCGACGCTTTCTTTTTATATTTGCAAAACAACTATTATTTAACAACCCAATATCATAAAGACGAAAAAGATATTCTCCTTGTTATTTACAGCAATAGCTGTAGCCTGTTGCTCGTGTAGCAGTGGCACGGACAGAAGCACCACTGACGGTAGCAACCAACCTTCAGCACCCAACTATGACCCTTCGCTGCCAAAAGGCAAGGTAACGGACAGTATAGTCTGCAAGACAGACCAAAGCCAGCGCTACGCCCTATACCTGCCCTCCTACTATTCAACCAGTAAGGCGTTTCCTTGTATCTATTTTTTTGACGCACACGCCCGGGGAAGCATGCCGGTAAGAATGTATAAAGACCTGGCAGAAAAATACGGTTATGCGCTGATCGGGTCTGATGTGTCGAAGAACGGCACGCCATGGGATGTAACCAATGATGGCGTAACCACACTGATGCAGGATACAAAGGGACGAATAAATATAGACCCGAAACGCATCTACACTGCTGGATTCTCCGGCGGCTCGCGGGTGGCCAGTTCTATTGCCATACTGGATGGTGGAATAGCGGGCGTGATAGGTTGCGCAGCCGGGTTCCGCTCAACGGAAGGCGCTTTTCAAAACAAGTTTGACTACTTCGGGATAGTGGGTGAGTATGATTTTAACCTGACCGAGATGGCACAACTGGATAATCTACTGGAACAAAACAACTTTCCACATCAGCTACTAACAACAGCGAATATACACGGCTGGGCCTCTGCTACGGATTTTGAGACTGCGCTATTGTGGATGCAGACTAATGAGATAAAACAACACTCACGAACGAAGAACGATACACTGATAAACGCATTGAAGATCGACCTGGACAAGCGAATTGCAGCAGCGGCTACCGAAAAAGACCTGATAAAAGAAGATGAACTACAAACAGGAAGCGCACGGATACTGGACGGACTGACAGATGTAACCACCTATAAAAAACAATACACCGAACTTGAAGCAAGCCCGGCATTTAAGGACGCGAAGAGCCTGCAACAACAACTACAGGAAGTAGAACTACATACTCAGCAGGAACTGCAAAACCAATTTGCAGAACAGGATGAAACATGGTGGACAACAAAAATAGCCGAGCTGAACAAAAACATCCATAAAGGGGGCAACAGGCAGGAATCGCAGATGAACCAACGACTGCTGAATTACCTGGGACTGGTGGGGTACATGTATTCTGACCATGCACTGAAAACAGATGATATGGCGCACGCGGCAACGTTCCTGAAAATATTTAAGTTGGCTGACCCTGAGAACCCCGACTGTGGCTATCTGTCGGCTATCTATTATGTAAAAACAGGGAACCAAATGCACGCAATTGCATCGCTCAATGAAGCGGCCACACTGGGATATAGCGAGGTGGGACAACTGACCGACAACCCGGTATTCGGTGGTATAAAGGATGATGCAGCATTCAGAAAAGTGGTGGAGAAAGTACAGGAGAACTACGCATCTAAATGAAACGTTAACACACAATATCTTCATCTAATAAATTCTTGTTTCTGCGACCCATTATCTATGTTTGATGAAATTCATCACACATAAAAACAACTTATGCCAGCAACGTACACCAGCGACCAACAGGTCTTTTGCCTGAATGCTATTTCTAATTTAGGTAACGAATACCAGGGCACAGCAGAGGTGATTGCCTCGCAAACCAGTGCCGCCATCAACAATATACTCAGTGACCCCGGAGTGAACGGGCTTATAGGAAACTGGAGCTGCGTGTGGGGACCGCAGGTAGTAGCCGCTGAAGGTAAGGCGCTGAACACGATGTTTATAGCCCATAACAGCGACAGCGACCAATATGTAGTGGCCATAGCCGGCACTGATTCGAAATGCGTGCTGGACTGGCTGCTGGAAGACTTCCTGGTATCTACAAAAGTGGACTGGCCCTATGGCGGCTTTGATCTTTCGCCGAACCCGATGACCTCTCTTGGCACTTCTATAGGATTGAACGCACTGATAGGTATGGCCGTTACTACTAACAGCATACACGTACATGCGCGTGACTATCTGCAAAACCAAGCTGCAACCAATGTGATAGTGACCGGCCATAGCCTGGGCGGAGCTCTGGCACCGGCATACGCACTGTACCTGAATGATACCGTGAGCCAATGGGCAAACGGTCGGGCGGTGACCATCTCGTGCGCGCCAGCCGCCGGCGCAACACCTGGCGACCAGGCCTTCTCAGACTATTACGGGCAAAGGCTTGGGGCTACCACAAACAGAGTGTGGAACGCACACGATGTGGTGCCGCATGCTTTTGAGCATGATATGCTGACGGAAATAAAAGCCATCTTTGAACCGCATGTAAAGACACCCATTTCCGTAAGAGGCGCTATAGACCTGATAAAGCTCTTAACGATCAACAAGAATTACACGCAGCTATTGCCTGCTACTGCGGGCTTCACGCTGACAAATTGCTCAGGCGCCACTACATTTGGTGACGCACTGCTTTGCAACCATATCTGCGCTTATGCCGATCATTTCCAGGTAGCGGATTTTCAGGCGGCAGTACAGCGTGTGCTGAATATGGCCAGCCCGTTCTTTTCTTCAGGCTGCTAAAGAATATAATGGCACAACCATTTCTGAAGGCTAAGTAGAAGTTGATGACTTCTACTTAGCCTTCATTTTATTTCCCTTGGGATCATGGGTAACTTCTGCCAGGCCCAGCGCTTCCATCAATGGCGGAACGTACATACCAAAGCGACCTCGAAGCCCTTTTTTAAGACCATACCACCCACCAACCGGATTCTTCTCTGACCGGCCCCATGCTTCAACGGTGCCTTCCTTTGCGGGTTTCTGCTCATCTGCACTGCCCAGTTCCATCCAGTCGCCATGTTTCTTCAGCATGGCATGGAAGTCTGCCAGGCAACGGTAGTCGTAGTGCAAAACGGTCTTTCCGACAGTACACACTAAAATTTCCTTACCGTCCTTTTCATCTGCATGCATGGTGTAATCAGATGTGAGCGGTGGTGTTTTTAAAGCCATTGGCTTGTCTTTGGTACCGATCGTGTATTTCATTTGATGCAGTGTTTATGCGTTAAACATATTGTGTGATGATCCTACAAAAGCCGGCAACTCCTGCTTAGGCGGCACTTCCGGCCCACTTGCCATCAGCTGTTGCTGAAAGCTTTTGAAAGAAGGCAGATCAAGCAACACCCGCTCATCTTGCTCAGACTTAAAAAAGGCTGTGTGAACAAACGTCTTACCATCTGCGTTTACACAACAATGATATAAAAGCCCTGGGTGGTTTAGCTGCTGCAGATCGCTCATGACCTTCTGAATATTCTGCTGGTTCTGACCGGCATATTCCTGCCTGGCGGTATATGTAACTCTTACTGTTTTCATAAAGGCGTGTTTTAACAAATATATGCCGAAAACATTGCATGGGGATACTATTTTTAGAGAACGGACGGATTGAATTGCAACAGCTATTGTCTGCCGCATACATTGTGAAAGGATACTTAATTTACTACTTCCAGACAAAAAATGGAGGCTTCGCGACACTATGATGCACTATATAGCAGTACCTTAGTAATAAATATGCGCTGATGTTTCTTCCCGGCCCTTCCTGTAATGAACGATGGTGGTCTTTTGCAGCAAAATACATCTGCTTAATACTGTTTGCCGGGCTACCAATGACAAGCATGGCGGTAAAGAGAACGAGCAGGTGGGTGAGTAAACCGATCGTAATAGATGGCAACAACAATGAGTGGCCCCAACCCTACCCTTACAGAGAAGACATAGACACCAGGATACAATATGCCTTTGCCAATGATTCGCAAACACTGTACCTGACAGTGAAAACGAGCGATGAAGCAACGAAAATGAAATTTCGGGCTAATGGGATGACATTGGTCGTAGACACTAACGGGGAAAGAAATTTCCATACTACATTTGGTTTTGCTGTACAAGACTACAAGCAGGACACAAACAACAACCAGGAACAAAGAATAAAAATCAGACAAATAGAATTGAAAGGCACCAAATGTGATAGCACCTACACTACGGTAAAAAACAGACCGGGTGTATCTGCTGCTGCAATTCTCAATGACTACAATGAAGTAGTGTGGGAGATAGCTATTCCATTTAGCAGCATCTACGGAACGAATGCAAAATCGCATATAGGCCGTGGGTGGACAATCAGCATTTGCTTCGCTTTCTTTGGTTTAAACAATGACGATTTCGCCAGAATGATGACTGCTCCCGAACCTAAAAACGCTATGCCTGTAGTGAAAACAGACAGCGGACGCGCAGCAGAAACCAACAGCGGCAGTGCGCGCGGCAAAGGTGGCCATAGTAAGGAAGCCAGTGGCAGCGATGGGCCCGTGATAGACGCCAACGACAACACAGCCGCGCTGGACCGACACCGAGCTGGAGAGGATAACTTATTATGGCGGATTGTGACGCTTGCCTATGCTCCGGAACAATGATTTCCTTTGCACGAAATGATACAACGTATGCCTGCATGCAGCACATTTTTTCCGGCATTTTCGATAAAATTCAGTATAATTGTAATGTAGGGCCGCCGGGCCCAAGGTGTTTACTGATTTAACGATGTTTATTTTATGAAAATACGGCTATCTACCCTTCTGTTATTGTTATGGCTGGCATGCAACCCTTCTGCCTATTCGCAGATAATAACAACAGTGGCGGGAAACGGTTACATTACTTTCAGCGGCGATGGATCGGCGGCTACCACGGCCCAGTTATACAGCCCATTCGGCGTGGCTGTAGATGCAATTGGCAATATGTACATAGCAGATTTTTACAACTCGCGGATACGTAAGGTGACCCCCGGTGGTGTTATCACCACTTTTGCCGGGCAGGATACAGGAGGCTATGCAGGCGACGGAGGACCGGCGACCAAAGCCAAGCTGAACTGGCCTATAGGCGTGGCAGCAGACCCCACCAACGGTAATATATATATAGCCGACCAAAGCAATAACACTATACGCATGGTAACCCCCGCAGGAATTATAAGCACCTTTGCCGGCAATGGCTTAGCGGGCTATTTCTTTGATGGGCACCCCGCAACGGCTGCCCGCCTTGACTACCCGGCGGATATTGCTGTAGACAAAAATGGCAATGTATACATAGCCGATATGTATAACAATGTGATCAGAAAAGTAAATACAGCAGGGATAATAAGTACAGTGGCGGGCAACGGCACACCAAATTATCGCGGAGATAATGGGCCAGCTACCACAGCATGGCTAAACTACCCGAGCGGAGTGGCTGTAGATACGGCAGGAAATATCTACATAGCAGACAACTACAACTCACGTGTGCGCAAGGTAAATACTCTGGGTATTATTAGTACAATAGCGGGAAAAGGGTTACCAGGTTACAGTGGGGATGGAGGACCAGGAACTGCAGCGGCGCTCAACCACCCTTTTTCAGTACGTGTGGACAGCGCAGAAAACGTCTTTATCAGCGACGACAGCAACAATGTGATCCGCGAAATAGTAGCCGGGGTTATCAATACAATAGCCGGCAATGGCAATGAGGGTTGTACTGGTGATGGCGGCCCGGCTACGGCTGGAACGCTGAGCCAACCTGACGGCATGGGTATGGACGGCGCCGGAAATCTCTACATTGCCGATACGCACAATAACCGGATACGAAAGGTAAACAAAACATCAGGAACAATAAGCACTGTGGCCGGCGGTCTGTCCAGCGGGCGTACTGCGTTGATGAATGCTGCAAACCCAACAGGCGCAGCGGTGGACACAAACGGGAATGTGATATTTGTGGACGCGGACAATAACCGTGTATGTAAATTAAGCAGTTCGGGTATCTTAACGGTTGTGGCGGGCAATGCGGTACATGGACATAGCGGTGATGGCGGACCAGCCACTGCTGCAGAGTTGGCATATCCGCAGGGGGTAGCCCTTGACGCGCATGGGAACATGTATATAGCCGAGATGGATAGCTGCCGGATCAGAAAAGTAGATGCATCAGGTATCATCAGCACTATAGCGGGCATACCATTGGTCGGCGCCGGCCACGGAGGCGATGGCGGTCCTGCAACAAATGCCCAACTGGACGAGCCTACCGGCGTGGCTGTAGACAAAATCGGGAATGTATATATTGCCGACCATAGCAATAGCCGGATACGCATGATCAATACTTCAGGTATTATTACTACCGTGGCGGGCGGAGGGGCATCTGGTCTGCTGGGGGATGGCGGCCCGGCCACCGACGCATCTGTGGTGATACCGCATGGCGTGGCAACAGACAACAGTGGCAATATATATATTGCAGATGGCGGCCACAACCGGATACGTAAAGTAACCGCAGCCGGGATCATTACTACAGTAGCCGGAGGCACCACCGGTGGCTTCAGCGGAGACGGAGGCCCGGCAACCGATGCCGAGCTTGGCGGTGTTTTAGGCATCGCTGTCGACGCCAGTAATAATTTGTATATAGCATGCAATAATGGATATCGCAAGGTAAACTCATTGGGCATTATCAACACAATGGCCGGCGACAACAATAACGGATTCACTGGGGACGGCGGACCAGCTACAGCTGCGACACTTGCTTTTGTTACCGGCCTGGCAGTAGATACCAGCGGCAATGTATATCTATGTGCGTACAATAATTTCCGACTCCGTGAGGTGCAATCCTCATCATTGCCACGCATAAGGGGGAGCCGTATTTTATGTACAGGAACCACCAGTAAACTAAGCGATGCTACCGCCGGGGGCACATGGACCAGCCTGAATATGACAGTAGCTACAGTCGGCTCCTCAAATGGTATTGTGACGGGACTTGCCGCGGGTACGGCCACGATTGTCTACGACCTTGCTAACAATACAGTCACTGCAACAGTGACGGTGAACCCACTGCCGTATGCAGACACGATCAGGGGAATGGATACTGTTTGCGCAGGCGCCAGTATATCGTTAACAGACACAGTTTCGGGCGGTACATGGAATAACAGTAACGCTAACGTATCGCTGCTGGCTGGATTGGTGACCGGCATTTCATCAGGCACGAGTGTTATCAGTTACAGTATCACCAACAGTTGCGGAACTGCTGTGGCTACAACAACCATTATGATAAGGCCGGTATCGCCGGCAGCAACGATCTTTGGCGCATCGTCTGTGTGTGCTGTTAGGGCAATAATGCTGACGGATGCATCGCCCGGGGGCGCTTGGAGCAGCAGCAGCACGTCTGCATCAGTTTTGAGTGGCACTGTTACCGGTATAAGTGCCGGGACAACGACAATCAGTTATATAGTTTCCACTACGTGCGGCACAGTGACTGCAGTAAAAAACATCACTGTTAATCCTTTGGCATCAGCGGGCACCATTATCAGCGCAACGAGCGTATGTGCAGGCAGCAGTATACCCGTATCTGACGCTACAGGTAGTGGCGTATGGAGTGTGAGCAATACATCTGCCAGCATATCGGCAGGCATATTGACAGGACTGTCAGGAGGTATAGACACAGTACTGTATGCCGTGACCAATATCTGCAATACCGACACTGCCATGCAACAAGTGTATATCAATTCATTGCCCGGAGCCATTACGGGAGGCTTAAATGTCTGTGCGGGATCGTTATTGGCTTTGAGCGACACTACAGTGGGTGGTACCTGGAGCAGCAGTAACCCTGCGCAGGCCAGCATTGGCTCAAGCTCGGGTACTGTATCCGGCATATCTGCAGGCAATCCTGTCATTGACTACACCAATACAACAACCGGCTGCAGCATCAGCGAAACAATAACCGTAAATCCACTACCTGACGTTTTCAGCCTAACCGGCGGCGGTTCCTATTGCTTCGGAGATACTGGAGTGCACATTGGCCTGACCGGCTCAGGTACTGGCGACCACTATGTTCTATACAATAACGGTTCTCTATCCGGCCCGCCACACAAGGGTACAGGCACTGCAATAGATTATGGCTTGCAAGTCACTTTTGGCGTATATACTATAGTAGCCGTAGACAATATCACATCGTGCGCGGATACTATGTTGGGAAGTGACACGATCACCGTAAACCCTTTACCTCAACCCATTTCTGGCATTACTAAAGTGTGCCAGGGATTAGTCACCAATCTAAGTGATACCACAACGGGCGGTGCCTGGACGAGCGACAGCATTGCATACGCCACGATAGGAGTATCAAGCGGTATGGTGACGGGTGTCAAGGCCGGCTCATCGCATATCACTTACACGCTGCCCACCGGCTGCAAATCGGGAGTGACCGTATTCGTGTATCCTTTGCCTGCACCATTTTCTGACAGCGCAACCGTGTGCCTGGGATCAACCATAGTTTTAACAGACCAAAACAATGGCACCTGGAGCAGCAACAATACGACCATAGCTGCGATCGATGCCAATTCAGGCGCGCTTACCGGAATAGGTGCGGGTACTGCCGCCATAACGTTTACGACAAACCTAGGATGTAAGACAATGCAGACAGCTACTGTTGACCCGTTGCCAGCAACAATAACAGGAGCCGCCAACATCTGCGTCAATACTACAACAACATTAAGCGATGCCTCAGCAGGGGGCAAGTGGTATACGACCAATAATACCGTTGCATCTATTGATTCAGCCAGAGGCATTGTAATGGGCCTAACTGCCGGTGTAGCTACTTTTACTTATGCATTGTCCACGGAATGTATGGCCTACACAACATTTGTTATCAACCCGAAGCCCACCCCACCAACCTTTATCACAGGCTCTGAGGTATGCCTGGATTCCACCATCATTTTACAGGGATTCCCGGCAGGCGGCAACTGGGTGTCCAGCAACACACATGCGGGGATCACCGGGCAGGGCAATATTACCGGACTGGCGCCAGGCACTGATACGATCTATTATTCCGCCATTGTCCCCTGCGGCATTGACAGCACATCGTGGACGGTAAACGTGGTACAATGCGATTTTTCAAATACGCCCTTCCTTTCAAAAACATGCACGGCTAAAATGTACCCTAATCCCGCCGGGGACGAATTTACTGTCCTGGGGCAGACAGGCACTCCGTATGATGTATCCGTAAACATACAGATAACCGACATGCTGGGACAGACCGTGTATAGAAATACCACAGTGGCACACAATGGAGACATAGACCAGCAGATCCAGCTTGGATATCAACTGGCTAACGGATCGTACATTATGAGCCTTCATTCCGATGTATACAGTACCGTTTGTCCTATAGTACTCAAGCGATGACCATAAAGATATGACCGGTTGTAGCTCCATGCCATTTTAAAAAAACTTCGAAAAAAATTGCGTAGTTAAATAACTTCATTTATATTTGTAGCCATATAGCTACGCAATGAACTTAAGAAGAGACGTATTCCAGGCAATCGCAGACCCTACAAGACGGGCCATCCTGCTACTGGTAGCCACGCAATCCATGACAGCAGGGGCAATAGCCGCAAACTTTGACACAGCCCGGCCTACAGTTTCCAAACATCTACAAATACTTACCGAATGTGAACTACTGGAGCAGTCGCAAAACGGCAGAGAAATATACTATCATTTAAATCCCGGAAAAATGAAAGAACTGGCAGACTTTATAGAACCATTCCGCAAAATGTGGGATGACCGGTTTAATGAATTAGAGACCGTAATGAAACAATACAAAACCAAAAAATAACAACAAATATGGAACAGAAAACAAAAGTGAACGCCGAAGACGGCAAGCAGGAATTAACGATAACCCGTGAATTCGACCTGCCGGTAGAGTTGGTTTTCAGAGCTTATACAGAAGCGGGGCTCCTGGAACAATGGATGGGAACGAAAGTGCTGAAACTGGATAGTAAAAAACATGGAAGCTATGAACTGGAAACAACAGACCCCAGCGGTAAAGTACTGTTCAAAGGCAGCGGCGTAATACATGACTATGAACCAAACAAAAAAATAACGCGGACGTTTGAAATTGCTAATGCCCCACTGGGTGTGCAGCTTGAAGTGTATAACTTCGAGAGCCTGACGGATGATACCAGCAAACTAAACGTACATGTGGTATATGAGTCAGTGGCACAAAGAGACCAGGTAATAAAATTCGGAATGGCACCCGGAATAAATATGGCGCATAACCGCCTGCAGGAAGTAGTGGGCAAACTAAAATAAACGATCATGACAAAAACGAATAAGGTCATTTACTGGATAGCTACTATCTGGCTGGCACTGGGCATGACAGCGACGGGGCTGGTGCAGCTATTCAAGGGGAAAGAAGGACAGGGAGGAGCCGATAGCCTTGCCCATTTAGGGTATCCGGCGTACCTGCTGACATTATTGGGGATATGGAAAATATTGGGTGTGGTGGCAATACTTGTGCCTAAATTTCGACTGCTAAAAGAATGGGCTTATGCCGGTTTCTTCTTTGTGACGACCGGGGCTATATTCTCCCATATCGCATCGGGTGATGGACTGAAGGACTCTGCGCCGGCCTTGCTGCTACTTGGCCTCACTTTTGTTTCATGGTATTTAAGGCCGGCAGACAGGAAAATCACAATCGTGGCTAATACGTGAATAGAATGAAAAAGAAGCTATCAGTAAAACAAACGGAGGCGCTGTTTAAAGTGCTGAAAGTCCGCTTTGAGAAAAATATGAGCCGTCATAAAGGAGTGGATTGGGACAAAGTACGTGCAAAACTGGATGCTGACGCAGAAAAAGTATGGTCGCTCAATGAGATGGAAGAAACCGGGGGCGAGCCGGATGTAACCGGCTATGATAAAAAGACGGGGGAATATATTTTCTATGATTGCTCGCCTGAAAGCCCTGCCGGCCGGCGAAATTTCTGTTACGATGGCGCGGCATTGGAAGAACGTAAAGAACACAAGCCTGCGAATAGTGCAATAGACGTCGCCGCTGCAATGGGAATTGAAATGCTCACTGAAGAACAATACAGGCTGCTGCAACAACTTGGAAATTTCGACACAAAAACATCCAGTTGGGTGAAGACACCCACCGATATCAGAAAGCTTGGTGGCGCCTTGTTTTGTGATCGCCGCTACAATGCTGTGTTCCTATATCATAACGGAGCACAATCGTACTATGCCGCGAGAGGATTCCGGGGAGCACTCAGGGTATAATTTTGAACTATTCATTTTAGCAGTATTTTCGCTGACAGTAAAGCCACTCAAATGAATCCAAAAGTTGATTTTTTCTTTAATAAAGCCAGCCAATGGCAGGAAGAGTATGGACAACTGAGAACAATAGTTCTTAGCTGCGGGCTGACCGAAGAATTGAAGTGGGGCGTACCCTGCTACACATTCGAAGATAAGAATATCGTTTTGATACACGGATTCAAAGAATACTGCGCCCTCCTGTTCCCCAAAGGGGTGCTGCTGAAAGACCCAAAGGGCATACTGATACAGCAGACGGAAAATGTACAGGCAGCCCGGCAAGCCAGGTTCACAGGCGTGAAGGAGATAGTGAAGCTGAAGGCAACATTGAAAGCCTACATTTTTGAAGCCATAGAAGTAGAAAAAGCAGGCCTGGAGGTGCAAATGAAAAAGCCTTCAGAATTCAAGGTAGCGGAGGAGTTTGCTAAAGCACTCAAAAGCGATGCTCATCTTAAAAAGGCCTTTGAGGCATTGACACCCGGTCGGCAAAGAGGCTATTATCTTTATTTTGCCGCACCTAAATTAGCCAAAACGCGCGAAGCAAGAGTGGAAAAAAGTATTCCACTGATATTAGACGGGAAGGGACTGGAGGACTAAAACAATCAGCTAAAGATCGCCTGGCTGTGGTCTTGTAGGCATATCTTAAACCACTCGGTATAATCCTGGGGATTCAACAGCATGTCTGCAAGTAGCCTTTCCCTGCTCATATATTTCCAGGCAGTTACTTCATCAGGGTTGGGTATGGGCTGCTGGTCTGTGATGCCGGTAAAGACATGGTCATATTCGAACTCGGTCAAACCGTGATCTAAATGGGCCTTGTATATGAACGTGAAGGATATTTGCAAAGGACAGTTCATCCCCATTTCTTCTCCCAGCCTGCGCACTGCTGCGTCTGCTACCTTTTCACCGGGTGCGGGGTGGCTGCAGCAGGTATTGGACCACAAGCCTCCCGAGTGATACTTGCTGAATGCCCGTTGCTGCAGCAACATCTCGTTTTTGGCATTGAACAGGAACACAGAGACTGCACGATGCAACCTCCCTTCCACATGGGCCTGCATCTTCTCCATTACCCCCACCTCATTATCCTGTTCGTCGACTAATATTACCTGTTCCATTCTGAATGGCGTAGCGGTTGCGGTTGTAAAAATTATTTTTATACAGTGGCGTGCAGCCCGCGGGTGATACCCGACTCTGACTTTCTTTGCCTCACGAAATACATAGGCATGTCTCCTTTACCTTTTACAGGTAAAGAACCACGGAATTCAAAATCGAATTTGTCCTTGAGCAGTTCATAGGTTCTGCCAGAGATGTTGGTCTCTCCCGGCTCGCTGGCCGATTGCATACGTGACGCAATATTTACCGTATCTCCCCAGATATCAAACTGGAATTTCTTTACACCTACTACCCCTGATACTACAGGCCCTGAATGGACGCCCACCCGCATCTCGAAACTGAACGCCCCTTCCTTATCACGCTCCAGCTTCCTTTTCTTGATGTAATCCTGCATCTCCAGGCCGGCAGAGACAACATGCCAGGGCGTACACTCCTTACCACTGAAATTACCGCCAACCGCCATATAGGAATCTCCTATAGTTTTGATCTTTTCAATGTTGTGACGTGTGGCTATCTCATCGAAAGCACCAAA
This sequence comes from Bacteroidota bacterium, assembly GCA_013288285.1. Lineage (GTDB taxonomy): Bacteria > Bacteroidota > Bacteroidia > Chitinophagales > Chitinophagaceae > Nemorincola. The sequence goes on along the minus strand of JABDCE010000018.1, from coordinate 30,077 downwards.
GCAGTGATTGATCTCCGCCACCAGTTCCTTCGCCGTGATTGTTTCAGATATTTCAGTAAAGCCTTTAAAATCGGTAAAAAGCACGGTAGCATTCTCATGGCTTACCGGCTCTACTTTACCAAATTTTTTCAATTCCACCGCCACATCGTTTGGAAGAATGTTGAGGAGCAATGATTCTGAAATTTGTTTTTCTAACTTAATAGTATGCACAAACCATGCGCACGTTGAGAATGTGACAGAGAAAGAGGTAACCAGGTCCATTGAATAGAACAACTTGATAAGTCCATCATTTACCACCAGCCGTTGACTGCCAATCAGGGGGGGATCTAATGCCGTGATCAAAATACAGGCTATAAAGAGCAGCATGTAAATAATGGCAGGACGTATGGATGAGAAAATAAGAATGCCCAATGGAGTAAGAAAGGACCATGCTATTATCATTCCGCTGTCGTGCATATTGGCGAAAGACCACTGACATATAATGGGCACAACGAACGTGCCAAAAAATGCAGCATGTACTAACAGCATATGGTTCCTCGCACGATGTGAGACAATGATCATTACAAACACCATGATACCAAACAGCCCTGCTGCAACAGTAGGTATTGTCCATCCGAAAATGAGATACCACATCAACCACCATATAACACCGCACAGAACCAAAAACGAACAAATGATCACCAACAGTTGTTTCTGGAAGGCCATATCAGGCGTATCATCCTCGCTGCGACAATATAATTTTGGGTAATTGACCATAGACTATCTTATCTTTCTTTTCCCGCCAAAAATCAATGTTTCAATAACGAAACACAGTTCATGAATAAGCTATTTAAAATAACAAATATACCTTATTCGTGTAAAACTCCTGCATGGAAAGATACTCCGTTTTTTTAAGAAAAATGAACATTACCACACATAACATGTCATTAACACTCAATGAGATGCGCCGTTTAACTGTTTAACTATCTTGTGGTTGTATTGATAAAATCTCAATCAACATTGTCTATGAGCGACGAAAAGAAATTTGACCTCAGAAGTTTACCCAAAGAACAGGCCAAGGTATTAACGGAGGTAACGAAGACCCGGCCACAGATGGAGTCGATCTCCTCAAGAAACCTGATAAAATATTTGCCGTGGGTTAATGTTACAGGCGGCCATTATCGTGTGAACAGGAGACAAGTGCTGGAAATACGTCCCGGTATGGTAACCTTCGATGCCACGGACAATGCTAACCCCAAAATAGTGGCGCAGACGCTGAATCAAATGCCCAGCCTGCGAAAAATAAAGGATGACCGGATATTGCAGCAAATAGCGGACATAGCTGTAAAGACACCTTTCAATAAGAATGATGTTATTGTAAAAGTAGACGATGTGCCGACCCATATATACATTATATACAGCGGCAAGGTAACTTTCAGGGAGAAGGGCGTTTTTGAATTAAACAACGCTACAGGCTCTATGGGCCCGCAGCAATATTTTGGTGGTTTTGGCCTGCACTATGAGGTGGAAGCTCCTGATAACACAAATGAAGCGGATAATCCGGATGAAAGAGTGCCGGATGTGGCAGGACAGAACCCGGAACCGCGCTTTATGCACCACTGGATGTATGATGCAATAGCCAGTACACAGGTTACCGTCTTCACACTTGAATATGCAGCGGTAAAGGCCATTATAGATCAATATGTTCTCGCTCCGGAAAAACCCGACAAATATCTGCTCACGCGAGACGAAGTGGGTGCACTGGCCGATAAGACCAACCGGAAGGGAGAAGCGCTCGTACAGTTATTTGCTGGTCTGCATGATGATGAGCCTACCATACCAAGCACTTACGTTGCCTACGACGCCAAGCCACGGGAATATGAACTAAGTACCGGCCAGACCATTCTGAAAATACATACGAAAGTAGCCGACCTGTACAACTCACCTTACAACCAGACCGAAGAGCAGGTAAGACTTACAGTTGAAGAACTGAGAGAAGCTCAGGAGCTGGCTATGATCAATAATGAAGATTTCGGGCTACTGGCCAACTGCGATTACCGCCAGCGTATACAAACACTGACCGGCCCTCCAACGCCTGATGATATGGACGAGTTGCTGTCCAGGCGCCGGAAGACCCAATATATATTTGCCCATGCCAAAGCTATTGCGGCTTTTACACGCGAGTGCACGAAGCGTGGTATTTATCCGTCAACTGTTGATCTGAACGGAAATAATGTGCTCTCATGGAGAGGCGTACCAATACTTACCTGCAATAAAATTCCGGTTGAAGACGGGCTTACATCAATAATAGCTATGAGAACAGGTGTAGAAGACCAGGGAGTTGTGGGCCTTTACCAAATGGGGTTGCCGGATGAGATTGAATCAAGCATGTCGGTAAGGTTTATGAACATAGATGAGAAAGCCATGATCTCTTACCTGATCACCAACTATTTTTCGGTAGCAGTGCTGGTGCCAGATGCCCTGGGCATACTGGAGAATGTAGAAGTGGGTGTTTACTAAAACCAGTAGTTGATCTATGTACAATACAGGGAATAGCCTTGATTTGCTAAAAAGTGTGTTGGCGTCGGGGCCTAAAGGCCTCGGCACAAAAGCCAATAATATTGCCTCTATCCTGAACAGGCCCGACCAGGAGTCTGATACGGAGTTGAGGCACCGCGCCCCATACCGTGATGATGTGGCGCTGGGGGAAGAACTGAATGAACGATTACTGAAGTGGGCAGAAAAAATAGGCCTGTATGAAGGGCACCTGGACTATCTGCGTAAGTGCAATTTTGGCCGCTATGTGATGCTGACATATGCTTTCTGCGAAGACCGTGACCGGCTATTCGTAGCAGGACAGGCGATGCTGGCACTATTTGGGCTGGACGATTATTTTGTGGATGATAAACGAGCCGGCTCTACCATTGATATGGTGGGCAGGAACCTCTCCATCTGCATGTCGGCACTGGACGAGCCGTTCTTTACGAAACAATATAACGATGATACAGACAAAGGCCTGAGCACGCACCCGGTGCATGTGGCGCTGAGGGAGTATATCAGCGCGACTGCAAAGATCGCCACGCCGCAACAAGTGGCGAGGGTGCGACATGAAGACATGTGCCTGTTTGTAGCGATGTGCCAGGAAGCAAGCTGGCGGTATAATAAAATGGTAGCTCCGGTATGGGAATACCTGGGCGGGCGTCAGATGAACGGATTCACCCCATGCCTGACCATGATAGATATTGTGGATGGATATGAACTACCGCACAACATATATTCTATGCCGCAGGTGAGGCAGGTGGTGAAGATAGCAGGGCTGGTATGCGTAATGGTAAATGACCTTGTATCTACCGAAAAAGAGAAAGAGGCGGGAGTGGACCAGTTTGGTATTCGCGAGGCAATACAAAGTGCCGAAGGCTGTACGTTCGATGATGCACACAGAAAGGGTGTTCGCCTGCACAACGATTTGCTGCGAATATTTGAGGACGAATCGCGCAAGCTGATGGTCTACGCAACACCTGAACTGCGTCTGTACCTGGTGGGCCTGGAAGCGTGGATAGCCGGAAGCCATAGATGGCATACTACGAGTGATAGATATTCAGGAAAATAGGCAATGCAATAATGCGACAACTAATAACGAAAGCCGTAGCACTCGTGCTGCGGCTTTTTTATGTAACATTTTGTCGCCAATTGACATAAATCTGTATCTTGTTTTCAAAGGAACAGTAATGAAATTCAATGCCAGGGAAGTCCTGTTAAAAAATAACCGATCAGTTATTATCAGAACAGCAAGAACGTCTGACGCAGAAAATCTGCTGAATACCGCGCGGTTGTACATTGCGGACAGCGAGTATATACCGAAGCTGGCAGAAGAAATAAAGCTCACTATTGAGCAAGAAGAAGAATGGATAAATTCATACTCAGAAAATGAGGATAGTTTGTTGCTGGTTGCAGAATATCAAGGTCAGATCATCGGCAATATTGACCTCACAAGCAATCGCAGAAAAATCATGGCACACACAGCTGTAATAGGCATGGGCATACTAAAAGAATGGAGAAATACAGGCCTTGGAACGGCAATGCTTACGTCAATAATAGAATGGGCAAAGCAAAATAAAACATTGGAACTGATCTGGCTTGAGGTGTACACGGAAAATACACTCGGTGTATCGCTATATAAGAAAATGGGCTTCAAAGAAAACGGCGTAGTAAAAGGTTTTTTTAAGCAGGATGGACGGTACTATGATAAATTGACAATGACGTTAAATGTAAAAGGTGACAAATAATCTGACCTCATGGCTTACCTACTAACCGACGAAGAAACACAGCGTCTTATCTTTCGCTCCATTGAAGACATTTCTTTTGAGCAATGGCTGCCGTTCTTTCACATTGCGAACAATGCGCGAATGGTAGCGCTCGACCATCTTGAAACACCAGAGGCTCAATGCCGGTTTTGGTTCGAGCGGGCACATAAGCGAATTAACGATGGTTTAGGCGGGCTTAACGCACTGTACGAAAAAGAAAGCGGGCAACCCGTGGGCCAGTGCGGACTGCTGGTGCAGCCGCTACATGGGAAGCAAGAATTGGAAGTTGGTTACTCGCTATTACCCGCACACTGGGGGAAGGGCTATGCAATTGAGGCCGCCCGCAAAGCCCGCGATATTGCCTTTGAGCGCAACTATACAGATACACTTATCTCTATCATTCATGTGGACAATGAGCCATCCAAAAAAGTGGCCCGAAAAAACGGCATGAGCTTGTGGGAAACAACACTTTTCAGAGATATATTCCCGGTGGATATTTTCTCCATTGACCGTGAGACCTGGAAAAGAGAAGCAGAAATATAGACGCATTTTTGTTATATTTGTTTCAAAGACACTTAACTGTGACCCTACAAAAATCAATACAGTCTTACGCGAGTTATAATTTATGGGCTAACCAAACGCTCACCAATTGGGTTGCAGGTAAGCCGGAAGAGTTTTTAAGTAAGGAGGTTCCGTCCAGTTTCCCTTCAATTGCCCAAACACTGTCCCATATACTGGACACAGAAAAATTCTGGCTAACCGTACTGCAGGGATCAACAAACCAGAAATGGGTAGCGTTTAGCGGGGCAGCAAATGAAGTGATACCGTGCCTGGTAAGGCAATCGCAGGAACTGTGCGCTTACGTTGAGTCGCTTAATGACACTCAAATTATTGAGCCATGCGATTTAAACACGGCATGGGCTAAAGAACAACAGCCCAGATACGAGTATATACAACATTGCATTAACCATGGCTCATACCATCGCGGCCAGGTTATTACCATCGCCCGCAATCTTGGTTTGACAGATCCTCCTACAACAGACTACGCCTATTACAAGAGATCTGTGAAGCAATGATTAAGATCCGCCACCTTTTTTGATTTGTCCTCTGCCTCGAAATAATATCTGGAAAGCGTTTTTTAGCCAGGCAATTCTATTGCAAAATAGTCCATTTCCAGGCCATAAAAAGTAGTCGTCTTCTGGAATCTTAATCCCGACTTTTCGAGCACATGCTTCGATTTCTCATTGTCTAAGTTTGTGGTGGCAACAATTCTTTTCAGCTTCAGTTGGTTAAATCCATATTCTACTAAGGCTTTTGTCACTTCAGTTGCGTAGCCCTGCCCCCAATACTCTTTCTGAAAGCGATAGCCTATTTGTACCTCTCCTGTATTGCCGAGCAGCGTCATACTGGCAGCACCGATAAACGTTTTGCTTAGCGTTGTCACAGCCCAAACACCTAATCCTTTGCCGGTCTTATAGGAAAGCAATATATTTTCAAACCCACTTTTCTCTTCTTCTATGGTCCCTACTTTTCCGTTACCTATTGTTTGCATCACCTCTGCGTCGGTATTCATGGCGCAAACATCTTCCCAATCATCACGGTTGAATTCGCGTATCAGCAATCGCTCTGTACTTAGCACTTTTTTCATTTCATCTGTATTATCGTAAATATTCTTAAAATCCAGGAATCTCTATGGGCTCTGTCAATTACATAAACTACTCTTTACAAAACTATAAATTTACCTTATAACTAATGGCATGATTTTAAATGCGCTATTATAAAATCAATTTAACATCATATCCACACAATGCACAGCATATCAAAGAGAATGCTTCAATACAATAAAGGGCTTCTGCCCGATATGGTACAAATAAAATACAAACTGCTTACAGAGAATCTCTACCGGTTTTACCGGGGCACCTGTCATATATTTTACGAGGACCTTGCCAAAGCTAATAAGCTTCCCCCGTCACCGCTCACGTGGGCATGTGGCGATCTGCACCTGGAAAATTTTGGTAGTTATAAAGCCGACAACCGTCTTGTACATTTTGACCTCAACGATTTTGACGAAGCTATTCTCGCCCCTGCCTCATGGGAACTTGCGCGGATGGTCACCAGCATCCTCATTGCCTTTCAGTCATTAAAAATTGAAAAAGCCAGGGCTTATAAAATGGCAAAGCTCTTTCTGAAAACATATTCCGCTACTCTTTGCAACGAAAAAGCATATTACATAGAAAGCAAAACGGCAAAAGGCATTGTACAAACTTTCTTAAATGCAGTTTCTAAGCGGAAAAAGAAATCATTGCTCCGCAAGCGCACACAAGAAAAGAAAAAACAACTTGCCATTGTCCTTGATGACCCTCGTCATTTCGAAATTGAGAGTACACTGAAACGAGAACTGAAACACCACATTACAGACTGGATCATAAACAACAATGACGGCCCTTACAACTATGAAGTTGTTGACGCCGCATTTAGATTGGCGGGTACGGGAAGCATTGGGCTGAAAAGGTATGCTTTTCTGCTTCGTAGCACATTGAACAGTACTAAGTACCTGCTGATAGATATGAAACAAGAACGCGCATCTGCACTTGAGCCATTCGTAGGTATAAAGCAACCCAAATGGGAAACGGAAGCAGAAAGAGTGGTAGCCATACAAAAGAGGATGCAGAACATTCCGCCGGCTCTGTTAAGCCATAGTGTATTCCAGGGCGAATCTTACATCATACAGGAAATGCAGCCTGTAAAGGACAGCATAAACTTCAAACTCATACGGGACAGGTATAGAGATATTTACCGAGTTATTGACGATATGGCTATGCTCACTGCCTCGTCGCAGCTCCGGTCTTCGGGCAGACAGGGATCAGCAAATGCTGACGAACTCATCGCCTTTGGTGCAAATTGCCAGTGGCAGGACGATATTCTGGATTATGCGATTAAATACACGGAAAAAATAAAGAAATACCACACCGAATATTTAGCAGACTACAAAAAAGGCATTTTAAACGGAACAAAACAATAAGATCATGGAAACAAAAAAGAGCATTATATCCTTCGAGAGATTTTCTTCTGGTGTTGCAAAGATCACCGGCAGTTCTTATGCGTTCGTTGCAGCAATTCTTATTGTCGTCATTTGGGCTGTATGCGGTCCCATTTTCAACTATTCCAATGGCTGGCAGCTGGTCATTAATACTGGCACAACTATTATCACATTTTTAATGGTGTTCCTCATCCAGCAGGCGCAAAACAAAGACACGCTTGCTCTGCAACTAAAACTCAACGAACTAATTGCGGCGACAAAAGGCGCGAGCAACAAAATCCTGAATATAGAAGACCTGACTGAAGAAGAATTAAAAATACTAAAACACTTCTATACGCGACTTGGTGAAGTCTCTTCGAAAGAAAAAGACCTGGGAGCACATCACACAGTGGAAGAAGCCATAAAAAACGCTGAAGCAGAAAATCAAATCAATTAACTGAACTTATCGCCCACATCGTAAAACAACGTTAGCCGGCCATGCAATTGTATTCACAGCAGCCTTTTTGGTTAGTCAGAGATGGGATGATTGCATCCTATAATTCGCTGGATAAAAACATCAGTGTTGACGTTGCCATTATCGGAGCCGGCATCAGCGGAGCCCTGGCAGCTTATTACCTGCGAAATACAGGTCTTAGCGTTGCCGTTATTGAACGACGGCATGTAGGTATAGGCAGCACTGCAGCAAGTACGGCATTCCTCCAGTATGAGATTGACACTCCTTTAGCCAAACTATGTAACTATGTTGGTTTTAAAAACGCAGTAAGGAGCTACCAATTATGTAGAGAAGCGATCTACACAATAGAAAGTATTTGCAAATCATTAAAGCCTGAATTTGACTTTCATATCAGGCCAAGCCTGCAATATGCCAGCTTCAAAAAGGATGTGAAGGAGTTACACAACGAGTATCGTCTTCGCAAGCAATGTGGCTTCGACGTCAGTTGGTTGGAACCAGGAGACCTGCAAAAGAAATTCGGTATTACGGCACCTGGTGGACTCTTATCAAAAGATGGAGGGGAGGTAGATGCCTACATGCTGACGCATGCTTTACTTATGGCCACACATCGCCGTGGACATGGTATTTACACGAACACAAACGTTACAGCAATTACTCATCAAAAAAGAGGCGCCACATTACTTACCGACAGGGGAAATACGATCAAAGCTAAAAACGTCATTATTGCCTGTGGATATGAAAGCATGAAATACCTGCCTAAGCAGGTTGCCCAGGTCCACTCCACCTATGCTATTGTTTCAGAACCGGTTTCCACAGCTTCATTGTGGCAAAGCGACAGCCTTGTCTGGGAAACCGCAAACCCCTACATGTATTTCAGAAAGGTAGACAAAGACAGGATATTAGTGGGTGGTAAAGATGATGAATTTCACCATCCCAACATACGCTCATCAACTATAAGAAAAAAGGCACAACTCCTCGAAAATTCGTTCAATAAACGGGTACCTCATTTGTCCATAAGAACAGATTACTGCTGGGGTGGCGCCTTTGCCGTTACAAAAGACGGGCTACCCTATATCGGCAAAATAAATCAGTTTCCACATACCTATTTTGCATTAGGCTATGGAGGAAATGGTATTACTTTCAGTGTAATTGCTGCACAGATATTACGCGATCAACTCTTAGGAAAAAATAATAAAGACGCGCATATATTCAATTTTAGCCGTTAATACGCTATACGCAGCATATCCGCATATTTGTCCGGCAAGGGGCTATCTTCTATTGCCTTCGCCGCCTTTTCCATATCGTACTCGAACCGGACAAATTCAACTTTCACGGCTTCTTTTATTGTGCTGCTGCCATCTTCGTTTATATACAGCAAAACATATCCACCTCTGGCATCACCATCTTTAGACTTTCCTACCGACCCAATGTTAATAGCATGACGGTAGTGGACACCCTCCCCTATTTGTTCTAAAATACGATGGTATGGTTTGTGCGTATGCCCGAAGCACATAATATCTGCATCAGCATCCTTCATAATGCGGAGCAGACTTTTCTCATCCCTATCCTCAAAAAGATATTCGTTTATCCTGCGGGGGCTGCCATGAACAAGCAGTAAGTTCATCTTGTCATTATTGAGTTGAAACTCTACCCTGATGTGAGCTGGTAATGTTCTTAGGTAGTTTCGCTCATCGGGCTTTATTATTTGATTGGTAAAAGAAATAGACACCTTCCCCATTTCTTTTTCTTCATCTGTCTTATACGCACAACCACAGTCATCACTTGTTCTGCCTATCCCGAAATCATAATTACCCGCAATCGTGGGAATGCTTCTTTGCCTGATAGTATTGATAACTTCATTGGGCCAGATGTTATAGCCTACCAGGTCACCCAAACAATATATGGCGTCAGGCTTTTGCTCATCAATACTTGCCAGGCAAGCTTCAAGTGCCGGAAGGTTGGCATGTATATCACTAAACAAAGCGATTTTCAATTAGTCAGTTTTTATGTTTACAGTAAGATATTTCCAAACAGGTATTGCCAACGCAGCGCCTACTATTGGCGCAATAACATAGAGCCATAAATGCTCCAGGTGTCCCGATGCAATAGCGGGAGCAATTGAGCGGGCAGGATTCATAGATGCACCACAAACAGGCCCGGCAAACATAGCTTCCAATGCCACAACTGAGCCTATCGCCAATCCGGCAAACATACCCTGCTCTTTGCTACCAATAGCTACATTCACTATCACGAACATTAAAAAGAAGGTAAGTATCAGCTCCAGGATGAAAGATTGCATTTCTGTGCCTGCAGGCATAGTAGCGCCTAATAACTCGTTGGCAGGGAAAAGAAATTTTAATGTACAGCTTGCCAGTAGTGCGCCTGCTAGCTGGCTAACAACATAGCCCGGCAACTGCTTTATTGAGAACCGCCCGGCTATTGTAAAGGCAATGCTTACCGCAGGATTCAAATGGGCACCGGATATATTACCAAGGCTGTAGATCATGCTCATGACAATAAGGCCAAACGTTATAGCTATACCCACATGAGTAATGGCGCCACCAGGTTGTTGGTTGATTACAATTGCTCCCGTGCCGCAAAAAACGAGCGCAAATGTTCCTATAAGCTCTGCAACATAATTTCTCATACGCCTACCGTTTTACTTCTCCTTTGCAATAAGACTGTATCGCGCCAAACGCCATTCATTTTTCCTATACGCTCTCTTACACCTAATAACTTAAACCCGCATTCTTCATGAATTTTCAGGCTTGCAGTATTCTCCTTGAAAATACTTGCCTGCAGTGTCCAAAAATCATTATTCTCACTTTCTGTTATCAACTCCTGCAAAAGACGTTTACCAATTCCCTTCCGTTGCTCTTCAATAGCCACATATACGCTCACTTCAGCTACGCCAGAATAAACGCTGCGTGCAGATACCGGTGTCAGCGCAGCCCACCCAAGTACTTTTGCACCATCTGTCATTACTATGCGACAATTAGGGAAGTGAGCTTTATCCCATACCTCCCATTCCGGTGCATTAGTTTCAAAAGTGGCATTACCAGTTGCAATGCCTTGTTCGTATATGGCTTTTACTTCCGGCCAATGAGTAATTGTCTGTGTCTGTATTATCATATAAAATCTAGTTACAACAACTAGAACCCGGAACACAGCAATCTGGTTTACGGCCAAACACAGTTATGCTGAATATACCTGTTCCACTATTTTTAAAACTCTCTATTTCGTCCGCATTTAAATAAGTGCTCAATATATCGTCTGGGATAGTTATCTGCTTTTCTTTTTGTACGGTTATCGCTTCAAAGCCAGCCTGCCTAATAATATCCAGGTATTCATTTTTTTGAATCGCTCCGCTCACACAACCTGCGTACATTTCAGCGGCTTGCTTAAGATTGTCCGGCAAATCACCAACAAGAACTATATCCGAAATACTGAAATGACCATTTGACTTTAGCACCCTGAATATATCGCTAACCACATTTTTTTTATTCGGGACAAGATTAAGAACACAGTTGCTAACTATCACATCTGCGATCCCAGCAGATACTGGCATTTTTTCAATGTCGCCAAAACGAAATTCAACATTATTAAAACCCAATTTATCCGCATTATTTCTCGCTTTCGTTATCATGGCTTCTGTAAAATCAATGCCTATTACTTTACCAGCTTCGCCAGTTTGGGAGCGCGCTATAAAACAATCGTTGCCTGCGCCACTGCCAAGATCAATTACCACATCCCCAGGTTTTATCTGGGCAAATTGCGTTGGCAACCCACAACCAAGCCCAAGGTCTGCATCAGGATTATAGCCTTCCATCTTTGTGTAATCTTCGCTCATAATGTTATATACTTCCGTGCTGCAACAACCGGACCCACAACAAGAACTTGCGTTAGTTTCCTTATCCTGCAACGCAATTTCGCTATATTTCTGCCTTACTATTTCTTTCAACTCTTGTTCGTTGTTCATTTGATTAGATTTTACTTGTTAAACAATTGATGTGTTACTACAACGAGTACATTCACTATCTGGAGTCGCTAATAAACTTTTATCTCGGTCCAAACTGTTCTTGCCCCGAAACATAAAATATGGCTTTGTTATTAATCTTATTATTGCAATATCACGTTACTTGCAAACAAAAAAAGTCAACAACACCCTCCGTTCCCGTTATCCTTTACCTCAATAAAAAAATCACTAAAAAAATGTTGGTACTGTTTCCATACTTTGGGATTTATACAATAGCAAACACTCGTGCCTTCTATTGTTCCCTGGATTATCCCGGCGTTCTTAAGTTCTTTTAAATGCTGGGAAATAGTTGGTTGCGCTAACCCCAATTCTTCTACCAGGTCACCACAAATACAGGCATTGGTTTTAATAAGCTGTTGCAGTATAGCTATACGGGCCGGATGGCCAATTGCCTTAGCCATATTGGCAAGTTCATTCTGCTTCTTTGTAAATAGATCTGTTTTAGTCGCCCCCATCAATCGCAATATTACGATTAAATTCTTAAAAACAAACTTTTATAAGCCAGGACTAACATTAGCAAGTGATTTTACGTCTATATAACAAACGACGGCTATGACACAACTGAAAAATATCGCAACGATCATAATATTATTTTTTTGCGTTTCCTCAAATGGTCAGAATTACCAATGTCTCCAATATGGTGTAAAGCACTATTTTTTGAATGGCAATAATTACTTGCGGGGAATTACAATCGATTCTGTAACAGGAACAGTAGATTCCACAATCTACTATCCTTTTCATACTCCGAGAGGTGCATATAGTATATCAAGCCCAACACATTCACCGGTACTGGATACAAATGGCGGAAGCTGGTTGGGGAAAAAGGTGATCCGGTTCAACGATGGGACTTTTATTTTCGACAGTTACTGGAATGATTCAGTAGTGATAAGAACACAAGCCCATACAGGAGATAGCTGGACTTTCTTCAGGGATACAAGCAGCCTCTACTATACTGCTACAGTTACATCTGAGGATACGATGACCTTCTTATCGTCTTCCGACTCAGTAAAAACGATAAAGATCAATGCTTACAACCCTTCCGGCCTTGTTACCACCGACCCGCTGAACGGATTCTCTATTATACTAAGTAAGAACAATGGGTTTATACAGGTATTTGACCTCTATACTTTTCCTTACCATAAACCCGACTCAGCATACCGGCCCGGACTTGACTTCTTTTTAGACCGTTCTTCCTGTACTTATTACAATGTAAACACCGCAACCGGATCTGCTCCAAACGTGAACAACAGTATATTTAAGCTGGTGAACTTCATAAATCCGAACGACCAGCAATTACATAATTGGAACATCGGCGACATTATTGAAAGCTATCACGAATTCTCTAATTACCCTGTTACCATGGGTGGGAGTGGTGTTTCTTATATGAAATGGCTATTGGATACTGTGAGTAGCAAAACGACTACAGGACATGCTACAAATTATGTGTTAAGCGGCAATGCATATAGTTGCAGTTATTATACTGATCCATGCGACCTGATCCTCAACGCAGGCAGTTACACGTTTTATGATACGGTGTATCCGTTTGCAGACATATCCTTTATTCCTGAAGAAAAAGTGAACACAGGCAACTACGTTTTTTACTACCCTAATGATACCAGCCACTGTACTACGAATCCTGTATATGTAGTTCTGAATGCATCCTTTCTCTCAGAAGATGCAACGCCGGTATATTATAAGTTGGGAATAGGCGAGACCAGTTTTTCATACGTTGACGATGACGACTTTATTTGGGAATCGGGTGCGGTAGTTTATACCAATATTAACGGTGTTAGTTGCGCCAACCTTAGTGTACCTAAAGTAAATGTTTTGGCCGCAGAGCAGGTTCAATTGTACCCTAACCCAGCGAATGATATGCTCACTATAAAAACAAACTACTCACAGCCCTATGCAGTTTCTATACTTAATGCAATGGGACAAACCCTACAAACCATATACACAAGCAAACAACAGGAAGCAATAAATGTGAGCAATATTCCTGCCGGTGTTTACAACGTATGCGTGTTGGCTGCCGATGGCAGCAGGGTGAATAACAAAGTAGTGATAGAACACTAATCAGTACTTAACGATGTGATCTGTTACCGCTATCTTATAGTCAGACATAGACATGTCCAATCGGACAATAACCTTATTGCCATTTACGATGCAAAAGAGTAATGTTTTAGCCTGTACTGACAATAATTCCCTCGCTGATTCATCGACAATATTTGGAAATTGTTACCTTATTAGATAACTTTGCTTCGTGAAAGACAATTTCATCAGGGACATATTCTATTACAAGAACCATTATCTTGTTTTCTTTGATAGACTAAAACCTGAAGTACAAAAGAAATTCAACTGGACATTACAACTTATTGCCACTGTTGATAGAGTTCCTGAGAAATATTTTAAGCACTTGACAGGCACTAACGGACTTTATGAAATAAGAGTTGAAGTAGGCACAGACATTTACAGAGTCTTTAGTTTTTTCGATAAGGGCCAACTTGTCATACTTGTAAATGGATTTCAAAAGAAAACTCAAAAAACACCCAAGGCTGAATTTGAATTTGCAGAAAAACTGAAAAAAGAATATTTCTATGAAAAAGACAAATAAGAATCTCACATCCTTTGCTGACCATTTAACCAAACAGTACGGTGAGCGTGGCAATACCGTAAGGGAACAATACGAAGAGGAATTTGAAGCGTTTAAACTTGGTGTAATGATACAAGAACTGCGAAAGGAGCAGGGACTAACGCAACAAGAATTAGCTGAAAAATGTGGGACCACAAAAAACTATATCTCACGAATTGAAAATAACGCGAGTGATATTCGTCTTTCTACACTTATGCGGATTGTCAGAGAAGGTCTGGGCGGACATCTGAGGCTTAGTGTCAGTTGATTTATTAGTCGTATGAAAAAACGCAGTGACTATATAATTTACCTGTTGCTGATCCTTGCCTGCATCCTGTCGCGCGTGCCGGAACTGGTAAGCCCTAACCTGCTGCTCGATGGCGATGAATGCGTGGTAGCCCTGATGGCCAAGCACATGGCGAACCACAGCGCATTCTATCCGTTTTTCTACGGGCAGACGTATGGCTTCTCGCTCATAGAGTGTCTGTTCATCATTCCATTTTACCTGCTGTTTGGCGTCACTGCATTATCCGTAAAGTGCACCATGCTTTTGCTGTGGACACTGGGCGCTCTGTTTTTGTACAGGGCTTTTATTTTAATTAATAAGACCGGCTATCAGTGGCTGCCATTACTGCTTACACTCCTGTTCATTCTTTCCCCGGCCTGGGCCGTATGGTCTATGAAGGCACGCGGAGGTTACCTCACGGCATTTGCATGTAGCTCTATCGTACTCAACCTGATCTTCAGTAACAAAAAAAACATGCCTGGAATTTTCCTCACCGGCTTGCTCACCTATATCATATACCTTGCTCAGCCTCTATGGCTTCCGGGCTTGGCTCCTTTTTTAATTCTTTACTTAATACGCGACAAAAGGGCACTATCGCTATTCGTATTTGCCCTACCCGTTACCACACTCGCAATATGGATACATTTTTACAACCGGGGAGCATTAACCTTTGGCGTCATACCTATACACCTCCATACCGATGACCTGTATGAACGCATCACGCGCATACCCTGGTTTGTTTACAACTCGCTGCACGGCAGCTACTATTTCGGCCAGGTACAAAAACCAAACCTGTTTTGCGCCATCCCTGCCGTGGTCATGGAGGTACTTACGCTTTCATTGCCTGTTATATTTATCTGCAGAATGCTGACGAAGAAAAAGGTCACCCTGCTTTTCGGTCTGTCTGTATTGTCGGTACTGTTCACAATAGGCAATTCTGTTCTTTCCGCAGATATCCAGTGCAGATACTTGCTGCCGCTCACCGGCTTTGCGCTGCTGTCTGTTTTATTGTTGCTCAATTCGGTCAGGTTCAGACCCGGGATTTTGATCGTAAGTACAAGTGCATACCTGGCTTTCGGCATTGTGGCCCTCATCACATTTTACGATTTTTCTTTTGTGCCAATAAAAGAAATCCGGCTAAAGCCTGCCCTCCGCAGCCTCTCCGACAAAGGTGTGCACTATGCCTTCTGTGCAGACAATCTGTTTGCCTGGCAGGTCATGTTTTATTCCAATGAGCGCATCTTGTGCCACGAAATGCAGTTCCCCGGCAGGTTCCCTAAATATTGGTGGCAGGTCGACAGTGCTTTTTATAGCGGTGCAAAAACCGCCTATATCGCCTATACCGGTTTATGGTCGCCTGTTACGTTCCAGAATACTGAAGTGATCAACGATCTCACAGTGGTGATTGACCCGCCGCATGATATCATCGCAAAAAATTTTTCACGTATGACGCAGCGGCCTACATACTATTATTGCAAGTAACAGAACATTAGCTATAAATACCTAACAATGTGGTCTTCATCGAGATAAAGCGGAAAGCATTACTTTTGCCGCAACAGCAAAAGCCATACTGTAATGATATTCAAGAAGTTATTTTTATCCTTTGCACTATTGCCAATTACCTTATTTGCCCAGAAAGCATCCGTATCTAAAAAAGTGACAGATCCTTATGCGGTGGTAGATAAGAAAGCATTAGCACTGCCAGACTCACTGGCAAATACTACACAGGGAATAGCAGACTACATCAAGGCAAACTTTACAACAGACAGTGATAAAACACGCGCCATATTCATTTGGACAGCAGCCAATATTCAGTATGACATTGATAATATGTTTGCCATCAATTTCTACGAGAAGCATGAGGAAAAAGTAAGCAAGGCGCTAAAAACAAAGAAAGGTGTATGCGAGGCTTATGCCGCCGTCTTTAACGATGTATGTCTGAAAAGCGGACTGAGATCGTATGTGATCACCGGGTATACCAAACAAAACGGTTTTGCCGACTATATACCACATGCATGGTGTGCGGCGCAGGTGGGCGATGGCTGGTTTCTATTCGATCCTACGTGGGGCTCCGGTTATATAAGTGATCACAAGTTTGTCAAAAAGATCAATAATGCTTACTACAAAGTACCTCCTTCAAAGCTCATCAAATCCCACATGCCTTTTGATCCGATGTGGGAGTTCCTAAGCTATCCTATTACCAACCAGGAGTTTTATGAAGGGAAAACTATAGAAAATAAGTCGAAACCCTACTTCAGTTATACCGACTCTATAAAAGCTTATGAGCAAATGAGTGATGTAGAACAATACGCGATGGCGGCCAGGAGGATAGAAGGCAATGGTGTGAAGAATTCGCTGGTGTATGACCAGTTGCAACACCTGAAACGTGAGGTCGAATTATACAACAACAATAAGAAGGTGGAGGAAAGCAATGCAAAAGTAAACTTGTATAACGCAGCGGTGGCCGACTATAATGATGGTGTAAATAATTTCAATAACTTCATACAATACAGGAATGCGCAGTTCAAGCCGATGAGGCCGGATACTGAGATACAAGCTATGTTTGACGCCGCTTATGATAAGTTCACTGCAGCCCAAAATAAGATGAGCCAGATAAAAAAACCGGACGCAAATATCGCTCAGCTCATGATCTCTCTCAACAAATCAATAGACGATGCCATGAGCCATGCCGATGAACAAAAAGAGTGGCTGCAGAAATATTTCAGTAAAGGGAAAATGGGCCGTGCAGGTATGTTCACCAAGTATACCTGGATGGGGATACCTTTGAATTAGACCAACAATGCTATTTTCTTACATGCGTTTAAATGACGATTTTTCCCGTACAGTGAGGTTTATTTTCAGTTTACTTCCGTGTGAAGTGAGAAAGAATCAACTACATTCGTCACTCTTTCACAAATTTCCTTATTGCAGTTCCATTATCTCCGGTTAGGGCAATGTAATATATACCTGCGGGCAACATTGACACATTCACGACACTTTGATCAGCATTAATCGATTGAGATACTAGGTGCTGCCCAAGAGTGTTGTTTATTGTGAATGAAGTGTAAGCCCCGTTTGTCACAGATACAGTAATTGTATTCTGCGCGGGGTTAGGGAAAATATATACTGCGTCTATTGCATTGATGTGCGTCACCTGTGGTGAAATAAGCGGTGTGGGACAATCTCCAACGAAATTTTCTACAACATTGGTCATTACTACAGGGTTGTCATCGAAGAAAACACCTGCATGGCTAAATATAGTTGAACCGATTGGTAAGCCGGGACGCGTATTAACGGTAAATACAACAGCACCGTTGCACTGCGGGCAAGTGGCACTATCTACCAGGTTGATGGCAGGAAAATCGAACTTAACGATATTATACGTCGCATTCTGGTACTTGAAAATATTCATTGTATTTGAAGCCATCTTCAGCCTCAGACTGCTTATATCAACATTATTTGACAATGTATCCATTACATAAATATTGAACGCCGTATCATTCCCAACATTGGTAAAATTGATCGTGTATTGCAATTTAACTGAAGCAGTGTCATGCCCGATACATCCTGCCGGGAATACTGACATTTCATTTGGATCGCAGCCAGCTCTTATAGTGTCTATTATTTCAGTACTATTATTTGCCGGGTAGACATCACCACTCGCTGGCAACAATGTAAAATAGGAATGTACTGTGTCTCCTACAGTGAGCGTAGTTGAAGCGTAATTAATCTGATAATGCAATTGTGTTGGCGCCGAAGCCATAGAGGAAAGCGCACTGACATCCCAAACTATGGAATCTCCTGCCACGGTAAGAGGTGTCGGGCTAACTTGCGATGGTGCACCTGCGTATTTCGAACTATAATGCAAAGTCAGTCTGCCATTTGTTGGGGCACAATAGTTATTACTTACATAAATATTACCCCATTCATCGTGTATACCTGTCACAGGTATTACAGCATTAACAGCCAGATCAAAACTTGTTCCCGTCGAGCAGTTAATTGCGAAGTATTTGATCGGGTATATGAAAATGCCAGGCACAAGACTTTCATTAATGATACCGGAAGACGGGCAAGACATCTGCATATTACCAGGTAAGGAAATTACTTTGAAAGAGTATATATCTCCTATTGTTCCCTTCACGTTGTAATAAAAACCACCTGTTGCCGAAACTGTATCAACGGGTACACCATTTGAATCTACTTCCGTCAACACAGGCTGCGATAAATATGGTTCACCCGGTTCAAGCAGGCAATCTGAGTTGGCATCATAATAGAACTTAACAGGCAGTGTAGCACAAAAAACGTTCTCAAAATCTGTGTGAAGAGAATCGATAACGGTTGATCCGTTATACAATTTTGCCCTGATGGTATAATCGCCGGGCGCTGCATAGGTATGTGCTACTAATACATAGCCACCACCACTTAGATCAGGCGCAAACCCTGAAGAGTCATAAGACCCATCCCCATAAAACGTTTTGACGTAATAAGCGCTTGAATATGTGTTAGCATGAATGTCTATAGTAGGTCCGTTACACTGCCTGTTCAGGTAAATGTTGAAGCTATCTGCGCTGGCAGTAGGCGTGCCGTATCCGGCACAGATCTGGACGTTTTTTATACACTTTCGACTATAGCCGCCGCCATTAGTACCCATAAAACCGAAGTGACCGGTACCATAAATGGGAGAATATCCCGACATGGTTATACCTCCGGTATCGAAGGTGGTAGTAATAAATCCATTGACATA
Organism: Bacteroidota bacterium; assembly: GCA_013288285.1. Taxonomy (GTDB): domain Bacteria; phylum Bacteroidota; class Bacteroidia; order Chitinophagales; family Chitinophagaceae; genus Nemorincola. The sequence goes on along the minus strand of JABDCE010000018.1, from coordinate 10,605 downwards.
GTTAACTATGCAGTGATGCCAGCGCCCATCTGTAAGAAACATTTGGCTAGTGAGCTTCGGTGCGATATTGGTATCCGGTCCGGAGCCGCCAGACCAAGAATATGAAGTCGAATTTATTTTCTTCATGTAAATTTCATCGACACAACCTATAGTCCTAAAGGCAAGTGCGAACCCGGAAACAGTATCAGGGAACCCCAAATCACCGCCTTCCTTACTTGTGCTTCCTAATCCGAACAAGCTTGACGTAAAAAACCAGAAAGTCAGTCCATCTGAGCATGCGCTATTACTATCGATTCTAAAATCGAAAGACGCGCTGAAAGATGAAGCAGCGCCGTTCAATGTGGCAGGAAAGGTATTATAGATGTAATTATTTTCACCGTAGGTTGACGTTGTAACAACAAATGTATCATTGTTATAAAACGACTTCCCAGGATGGTCGGAATATTCTTTCCAGCCAATGGTATCGCCTGGACTACTTAATAATTGAATACACTGGCCAGGCGTAACAGACGAGTTAACTAAAATTGTAAGAAATAAAATAATAAACGAAATGAGATTTTTCATACAATACGTTTTTATGCATAAAATGGTTAAAAAAATTATAGCAAATCTTCCTAAAAACAAAGTATAATCAACGTAGAATTTAATGAGAGAACACGCAGAACAATCGTAAGCCACTTGCAATATATGATATTAATGGCATAGAAAATACTTTTCCGTTATGGAATTTTTAAAAAAACTTTTTAAAACCAATTATTATATAACGCCCAGTTAATAATTAATTCTACAGCTTTTCAGCAAATCCTTGTCTTACTGCTGGTTTGGGAAATTGAACATCCAACGCACATTAAAGCGATCAAGACAACAGCCCCAATAGCCCCAGAATTCCTGTCTCATTGGTGCAAGTTCAGAGCCACCCGTTGAGAGCGCATTAAACAGCCGATCCGTTTCTTCTTTGCTGTCTGCTTCCAGGCTTATGGTCACATTGTTGCCCACCGCCAGTTTGTGGCCCATGCTCTCCAGCATATCTGTGCCCATTATTACGGTGCCGCCCAGTATGGGCAATGCTACGTGCATCACTGCATTCATTTCATTTTCCGGTAACTTAGGACTACCCTCTCTTGCCGGTATGTCTTTCATATACATCATCGGTGACGAAAACTCGGTGTTGAAGACAGACTTGTAGAAATTAAAGGCTTCGGCAGTATTGCCTTGAAAATTCAGGTAGATCGAAACTTTTGCCATGACGTTTGTTTTATGCGGTGTAAGACAAAGATATATTTTTCTGTGTGTTAGGAAAATAGTTATCAATAGAAAGAACAACACTACATTTATGAAAAAAGAACTGATGAGATACACAACTATATTTATTGTGGCAGTTTTGCTTCTTGCTGTACATGGTTGCAAGAAATCTACCAACAGCACACCTGCTAAAAACACAACCTTTGTGAGCCCTTATTATTTCAAATGCGCTTTCAATGGCATCAATTATAACCTTACAGACAGCACCCCTCAATACATGCCTTTCGATGCAAATATAGCCGGCGGCTTTGAGGATACTCTTAACTTTGTATTGTTTCCTTCTATAGGTCTTAGCTTTACATGGCCTACAGGAGATACCGTAAAGGAGAGCGATATCATGAACCTGAAAGGCAAAACCCTGTACTTCAATGATACCACCATAACTCCACAGATCAGTTATGATAAAGACGCGTCGTCAGCAACATGGAATTCGATTGATACTTCTAATACCAATTACAATGTAAAAATCACGAACGTTACTTTTTTAAAGAACGATTCTACTCTTGGTGTGCCTGTAAGGAGTTACGTCATCACCGGCACATGCACCGCTGTAATGAACAATGGAACTACAACCAGCCTGTTAACGAATGGGGCGTTTAACTTCATTATCTGCAGGCAGAATTATTAAGTATTGAGCATTGGCCAATGGTATCCTTACGAGGCATAAAATTCCTTTATATCTACTTTTTCACTAAATTTACCTATACATAATCGTACGTCAATGAGAATCGCTATTTATTTTTTCATTTCTGCATTCATCCTCATGTGCACAACCCGTGGTCTTGCACAGCAGGCCGCAAACGAAGGTGGCGGCACACTACCCGTAACGGTCAATGATGCTGCACATCCCTGTATCACTCCCGGCCAGTATGCCTATCTGCAGCAGCGTATCAACGATAATATTGCACGCCTGCACCTGGACAAACGCGGTTACCGCACCACTGCCAGTACTACGTTTGCATGGCCCCTCATGCCTGCTACCGGGCTCAATGATTGCAGCTACTATTACATCGGAAACTATGTTGATGAGGATGTCACTACCGGTATCAAAGATTACAATTGTGGATCGGTGACTTACGATGGCCACCGCGGCACAGACATTTGTTCGGCGCCATACCCGTTCCTGAAAATGGACAACAACCTGCTCAACGTCGTGGCCGCAGCTCCGGGCACCATCATCGAAAAATCTGATGGATACTTCGATAAGAACTGCGCGATGAGCAGCGATACGGCCAACTACATAATCATACAGCACGCCGACGGGTCTGTGGCGTTGTACTGGCATATGAAAAAATACTCCCTTACTACCAAGATAGTGGGCCAGACCGTGGTCACAGGTGAATTCCTGGGCGTGGTGGGCAGTTCAGGCAGCTCCACGGCGCCACATCTGCATTTCGAAGTATGGAAGACTACAGCAAGCGCTGACCTCAATGACCCATGGACCGGCACCTGCAACCTGCTCAACCCTGCCACTTGGTGGATAGCTCAAAAGCCCTATACAGAACCTGCTGTAATAAAGGCACAGGTCAACAGCATACCGGTAGTGCTCCCCGGCTGCGATACCACGGAAACGCCAAACGAGGATACCTGCTTCGCTCCCGGCGCATCTGCAAAGTTCTATATCTTCCTGCGCAACGAAACGACTGGCCTCGTAGTGCATGAGCGCATCGTAAACCCGGATGGATCCACCTTCTCTAACTGGGTACACAACAGCACAACCAACTACCTTGCATCTTATTGGTTCTTCACCCGCACATTACCCGCTATCGCCGGCACCTACATGTATGAGACGGTCTACAATAGCGACACCTGCCGTTATCCGTTCATTGTGAATTGTGCCGCTTTGCAGACACCATCATCACTCCACTCGCCGGAATGGAGCGTATACCCCAACCCTGCCACAGGGCAATTACATATTTCAGCAACCGACTGTGGAAATGGCGCCAAAGTGCTTCTCAGAAATGCTATTGGCCAGCTCATTCTTTCTGATGAGATTGCGCCGGGGAGTGGACAGGTGGCAAAAACATACGCTTTGGACGGTATCCCTGCCGGGATTTACTTCATCACATTCGAGTCGGCAAACATGACAGAAACGAGGAAGGTCATTGTGACTGACTAAGTCAAACGTCAACGCCCACACAATTCAATAATTTCAAATGGCTGAAAAAAAATCAAAACTGGCTGACAACAAGATAAAACCCACCACCGCAAGCGTGGAAGATTTTCTCAATAGCATTACACCTGAACAAAAGCGTAACGACAGCTTTGTGCTGCTGGAAATGATGAAAAAAGCCAGCAAAGAAGAGCCGGTACTGTGGAGCAATTCCTTCGTCGGTTTTGGGATCAAAAGACACACAAGTCCCTCAACCGGCCGCGAAGCCGACTGGATGCGGATAGGCTTCGCGCCGCGCAAAGCAAACCTGTCGTTGTACTTCGGCGCTACTATGGATACACATACCGCCGCCCTTGAAAAGCTGGGCAAGCATAAAGCAGCTATGGGCTGCCTGTACGTAAATAAACTGGCCGATATTGATCTGAAAGTATTGAAGGGGATGATAGACGCTGGGTGTAAGCTGAAGTAATTGAACTACAAGTTGCTATTTTGTTACTTTTAGGTGGTGATTAATCGTCCCTTAAATAGCTATACAGTTACTATATGAGACGCTTGCTGCTGCTGTTCCTCTTCTTTCCGGTTGTTTTATTTGGGCAAAAACGGCAAAAGGCCATAATTGACTCTTTTAAAGCAGCAACTGATGTACGCCATGTGGCCGGGGTAATAAGCAAGTACCCTGACTCTCGGGTGGAACATATGCAGGTTGCCGATAGTGGTGAATATGTGACTATAGTTGTCCGGGTTCACCTCTCTGATGGTATTATTACTGAGCTTTCTCCGCTGCCAACTGCCAAAATTAACACTGAAAATATCGATATCGGTCGGCTGAGTATTGTAACCATCCCTCTTGTGTATTTTCCTTTTACAGAACCATTGACGCCACTTGCAATTAGTCAAATCAGGATTGACGACTTTGCTGCAGCTATGCTGGAAACAGTAACCATTCCGTCAGTATTTTTTCCTTATCCCGATCCGTTGACGCTGCTTACACTCAGTCAAATCAGGATTGATGGCGTGATTGCAGCTATTATGAAAACATTACCGCTCCCACCCCCTCCGGAACTCGTATTGGATCCGGAACCGCTTACGCCACTTGCACCCGTTAAAATAGCTATTGAACATTTTTCTGCAGGCAAATTACACACAGTAACAGTTCCCCCTTTTGAGGAAGAAAGAATCCCGGTGGCGGAAATGCACCTGTCTGCGAATGGGTACAGCCTGCTGGAAAAACTGGAAGGCTTTTCACCCGAACCATACTCACTCGGCGATGGAGGCCTGACGATAGGATTTGGTTTTTTTATCCCCGATGGTCAGGCAAATAAGTGGGATAAGGGTATAACATGGGAGGAAGCCGAGATCATGATCAGGCAGAAAATGCCGACCTATGAAGACCAGGTGAAACGATATATCAATGTGCCGCTGACGCAGGAAGAATTTGACGCGTTGATCATGATAGCCTACAACCTGGGAGGGTTTTCAAAAGCGACCAGTATTGTAAACGACGTAAACAGCTATGCCGATTTTGACCAGCTGAAAAAAGACTGGATGAGATTTGTGCATTCTAAAGCGCCCGGGGTAATGAAGGGCCTGATGAACAGGCGCAGAGACGAAATGCAGGTGAGGGCTGATGCGAATTACCAGGCTGACAGAAAAATACAGATCCTTAAAAACAGAAAATAATGAAACGATACTTATCCGTTTTGGGAATATTACTGGCTTCCCTGTATGTCAATGATTGTTCCGCGCAGGCTATAGATTCAGCCGGCATCATCAGTTCCCTGCACAAGTGCTGGCACGCCTTCAGTCATGAATATTCCACTATTTATGGATTAGAAGAAGAGGAAATAAAACGCTATTCCAAACAAAAGGTATGTTTTACCCGCGATAGTGTTAGCATGTATCTCGGTACTGTATTCGCACCCACCTACGCGATTAAGAAGGTAAATGCCGAAGACTACGCAAAGACCAACTTTGATTGCACCAAGCAACGGCTGGGTATCTCAATGGATAGTGTCTTCGAAGTAACTATCACATCCCATTCCAAACCAGCCAAAGATGGAACTGTACACAAAATGACAGACATAATTATATTGGGCGAGGAGTGCATTTACGTTACCGTCGATGGGGTTATTTTTAAATTGTTTGATGTGAATAGCAAAGTACAACAGAGGTCGTCAAATTGAGTAGAGGCAAATAGATCAAAGGCTACACAAAAAGTGTTAAGCTGTGCAGGTACGTTACCAATCAAGCATCTATTGCTTCACAAACTTTCCGGTCTCAGAGCCGTTTACTTTCACTAAGTATATACCGGGCGGCAGGTCAGCTGTATATAGCTGCACTTCCGCCGCGCCATTGTATTCGTGGGTATATAATACCTGCCCTAAGAAGTTGACTATGGCAATGCTGGAAATGTTTTTTGAGGCTGTAACCGTCACTAAATTACTCGATGGGTTCGGAGTTATTTTTACCCCTTCCACCCGCCCGGTATTCAAATTGCCCACGCTGTTCGGCACAACCGTTGCCGCACAAGTATCAACTGTTATCGTTTTTGCCGCGCTTAGCAGGCAATAATCCGGCATCGTGTATCTGATTGTATCTATCCCACCGGCAATTCCCCGCACCACACCACCCACTACGCTTGCTGTAGTATTACTGGTGCTCCAGGCCCCACCGCCAGGTGCGTCTGCAAGGGTAATGGTACTATCTGCGCAAACTGTACCTGCACCGGTTATCATGCCGGGACCGCCATAGCCTGCGCCTGCTATCTTCAGTATACGTGGTGCAAAAGCATCCGAAAGATAGACATTGAAACTACTGTCCACAGTAATGCCCATCGGATAGTTCAAACAGGCAGCTGTGGCCGGACCACCAACACCCGACGACGCGCATGGCCCTATCCCTGCTACCGTGCTGATGATACCTGAACTGGAAATTTTACGCACCCGGTTATTGTTGGCATCCGCAAGAAACACACTGCCATCCTGGTCTACGGCAATACCAAATGTTATGTTTATCTGCGCGGCCGTAGCCGGGCCGCCATCACCGCTAAATCCATTTGTGCCGTTCCCCCCTATAGTAGTAATAATTCCAGCCGCGTCTATCTTCCGTATCCGTCCATTGAACCGGTCCGAGAAATAAAAATTCCCCTTGCAGTCTATAGCCACGCCCACCGGATTGTTCAGCAATGCCGCCGTTGCCGGACCGCCATCACCTCTAAACCCCGCAGTGTCACCACAACCAGCTATACTGGTAATAATACCTGACGTCGAAATTTTCCGGATAGAATTATTAGATGCATCAGAAAAATAAACATTGCCTGCTATATCCGTTACTACGAACCACGGAGTATTTAATATTGCCGCTGTTGCGGGTCCGCTGTCACCGCCATATCCCGCCGTTCCCGTGCCGGCTATACTCCTGATAATTCCCGAGTTGTCTACCTTCACTATTCTGAAACTGGTAGCTATATACATATTACCTGCCGGGTCGAAAGCAACACTTGTTGGCGCGAACAACCTCGCAAGAAGCGCAGAGCCGCCATCGCCGATATATCCACCCGAGGCAACGCCTCCCGAACACCTGCCTGCTACCGTGGTGATTATTCCTGATGCCGCATCTACCCTGCGGATACATTGGTTATCCTGGTCAGCAATGTAAATATTCCCTGCCTTGTCCAGTGCAACCCCTGCCGGATCATAAAATTCAGCGGCTGTTGCAGGACCAAAGTCTCCCGAATAACCCTGTATGTTGTTTCCGGCAACCAACGTGATAATTTGTGCGCCCGCAAAAAGGGGAAGCATCACGAGCAACATCAGTATTTTTTTCATAGTTCAGGAACGGATATAAGCAAAGGTATCCATTTAACACAAGAAGCATAAAATGAAGATAGCTCGCGTTTTGCGAGGCTATTCTGCGGGAGAACGCTCACCGAAAAATTATTATATGAATAAACATATACAGACCGAAATAAACCCAGGACTGAGTTTGATAAATATTTTGATGTTTGTTGATATTTGTATTTATTCATAGTTGTGCATAGTAAACCACCACCAAACCGCCACCATGGCTATTTTCATAGGACTTTCTTCAATTTTTCGTAATGCTCAACTACTATTTCACCTGCAATACTTGTCCCCGTGTGGAATGGCATTTCATAAATATTTGTGTTCTTGATTTTTCCTATTAGTCCATACTTTTTGCTGCGGTCAAGACTTGGAATTGATTGAAATGCTTTACCCACTTTGGCATGAACAATACACAAATTCTTAACCTCTCTTTCTTGTAACATACTCAATATTCTGCTAACACTATCGTTAGTAGATACCGTAACAAATTTACTGTTAGTTTCAACAACATCATGGCATAAATCAGTTACTCCATAAATTGACTTTTTAAGATTGATAGCATTATCTCTAAATACTTCGTCATCACCAGTAAGAGGAGAACATACCGTTTTTGTAATAAGCCCTGCATTGAACAACAAATTCCAAAAAGACATATTATTGCTGAAATAATGAGCATTATTGTTAGATGCCTCTGGTGGGTTTAATGCCAAGAACAAAATATCCATTTTAGGATGTAAGATTTCAACAAGGTTCACCTTTTTCATTGTTAGTCAATCTACAAATACTTTCAATCAATCCATGTCGATAAAATAAATCATATCGCTCTCAACTTTTCTAAAATCTTGACCATTGCCAAAGTATCCAAATGGCAGTAGGTTAAAAGATTTTTTCTTGCATTTTCAATATCTCCAGAAAATGAGTTCGTCACCATCATAGAATATAATGTGCTGGCAGTACCGCCATCTTTGATTTCTATGTTTTGATAGGATAATTCAGGAACAAGTTCAGGCAGAACTTTCTTAATGGAATAAGACCCTTTCATTGATGGTGCATAGTACCAATATTCTTTAAACGGAACCATTAAATCCTTGATACGGTCTATAATTAATTGTAGTTGGATAGAGTAAGCCGGAAAATCTCTAATAAGTTCTTTCAATCTCGTTTTCTCAAAGCTCATATTGTAAGTCAATATATCACCATTACTACCACAGTCAGTGATTAATCTTTCTATAAATTTAATTCTTGGGTCACCATCTGTAGGGTCTGCTAAGAATTCAGAATGACGCTTAATTACATCGGTGTCCTCAACCAGATGTAGTGAGTATTGAAAAACTATTTGCTGATAAGGTCTTTGGTTATTGTATATAGGAATAGCGAGCATCATAGTCTCAAAATCTAAGAAATACAAGGGGTATCTTAAATCAGAAATAAAGTTTGAAATGCGAACTTCATCAATGATTTTTCTTCCTTCTAAATCTGCCTCAATCTGCATTATTTGTTTGTCATTCAAGTACTCTTTCTTAATTTCATCTGTAATGTCAGAGAGTTTAATAACGCCATTATTAAATAGTGAGAATTTCTTATTAAGAGTAAGGTTGGCAATGTCGAAAACTGAATGTTCAGGAATATGTTGCCAGCAATGCCCCATAAAATCACACTGGTATGGATTGAAGCATTGATTGCCAATTTTCACTTCAGGAGCGTTTTTTAACTCTAAAATTTCTTTGAATGTCTTTATGTTGTTGGGAATGCTTCTTTGTTTTTCCAACACTTGCGCCAAGATTGACTCAATCTTAAATAGTTCCTTGACATTTAATTCCCCTGCTCTGACATACTGATTGTTTAGGTGAATAACAGAAATATCTTTTAGGTTAACGCCACAATTTGAAATAATATAAAATTGAACTGAGGCATCTAAAATGTGAGCCTCAGAAATTGAAGTTGAACTTTTAACTTCATAAGCTCTATAATCAATCCCATCGAAAGTTAAAATATCAATAGCGCACAAAACATCGTCAAATAAAAATGCTGCTTCATAGATTATCTTCTCTTTGTTTCTAATTAACTCTGCCGTTTTAGAAATTGACTCGGAATAATCAGTATAATCTTTAGGAGTTAAGTCTATGCCATTGGGAAATAACTGTTGAGCAAACAATCCTATCTCTTTACCTTGGTCAAAGATATATTGCTGCGAATCAGAAGTTTTATCTCTTAGGTCTTTTGCGTATTTATTTAAGTATAGGCATTTGTGGCATTTTAAGCCACGCATGTAGCTTGATTTGGAAAGAAGATGGCTATTCATAATCACTGAGAAATCAAAAAACAATCTTTCATTTCAATAATTGATATTATCGCATTTTATAAAAAGGAACTGGTCATTTCGAATTTGTGTGTATTGAAGCCTTGCGACCCCAATTCATCTCCTATTGACTTCGCAACTTTATCAAATCACTTGTCAAAAAGAGAGTATTATACTCCGTCCTGAGCCAGTTCCCCAATATTAGTAAGGAGTTCTTAATTCCTTTTTTAACAGAATAGAATCCAATTCAATACCCGAACTCCAATCAATAAACCAATTTCTATCTGCAATATAATTAATTATTCTATTTCTTTGATCTGTAGTGGGTGAGGTATTTTCAATTTTTGCGAAAGATACCTCTACCAATGTTTCTTTAGTTTGACGGCTAACATAAGGACAACGAACAGCATCAAATAATAAGCATGTATGTTCAGTTTTAAGAAAAGGATTTTTTTCTTCAACAATCTTCGCAATTATTTTCTTTTCTATTTTTTGTCGAATTGCGTCAAATTGTGCGCTATCCTGCATGTAATATAATAAAACGACAAAATGAAAATAAGAAAATTTTTCAATGACCTTATCAATATCCATTAGCGAGTTAAAGGAGTCAGATGCAAGAAGATACTCATCGCCTAAATCCTTCAATGAAATCAATAGGTTCAAGAGTTCAACATTATGATTGTCCTCTTGTTCAATATTTTTCATAAGATAAATCGACTCATCGAATATCTTTTTTGAAATAGTGTGTTTAACTGACTCCCCACAAGCTGAGATGAAATTATTTGTGGCGATAATAATCTGTGATATAACATAAGTTGCCCTAACACGATAGTCCATCGAGTATATGAAGAACACTATATCAAAGGTGACAAGCAAAAAATTCACAATGCTATCACTGTCGTTTTCACTTAAATTAGTTGTGTCGCAATTTCTATAGAATTTATTTAAGTGCTTTTTAAAAATAGAAAATGTTAACCCAGTGATACTATCATATTCAATGTTGTAAATCTTGACTATACTTTTTATGTCTCGAATTAACCAGTTAG
>JABDCE010000017.1 GCA_013288285.1 Bacteroidota bacterium | reverse complement strand
ATTTGCTGACATCCACCGTAGCGTTGGTCTCATCTATTTTAAATTCGAGCGGGATGATCGCTTCTTCCAGGATAACATTTAGGTCGCAGGTTTCGAAAGCAGTATTACCGAGAATGGTAGATACAGAGAGCAGGTCGTTGATCATGACCTGCATGCGTTTAGATGCATCGATCATTTTATTCAGGTATACCTTGCCATCATCATTAAGCGTTGCAGCCTGGGTGATAAGGATACGATCGCTGAATGTGGCTATTTTGCGCAGCGGCTCTTTCAGGTCATGGCTGGCTACGTATGCATATTCTTCCAGGCTGGTGTTTGATTGCTGCAACTGAAGGTTTTTTCTGAACAATTCCTGTTCTGCCATTTCCTGGCCGGTAATGTCAACAGAGATGTTCAGTACACTTTCTACAAGTCCTTTTGTATTGCGTTCGAAAATGGTGCCGTAAGTCTGGAACCAGCGGTATTCGCCATTCTTGTTGCGCATCCGGTATTTGAATTCTGCTACAGGTTCTTCACTGCCGGGCGGCAACAGGTTTGCTTCTTCAAGTGCTTTGGTGTTTTTTTCCATCAGCGAGGCCAGGTCGTCAGGATGTATGATGGAGACAAAAAATGGTACCCCTTCCTCCATTATTTTGATGGTAGAATAGCCCAGCAGCTTCTCGATGGCGTCATTAATAAATGAATACTCGCCGGTATGGATATTGTAAGCAGCAATGATAGAAGGTGTAACGTCTGTGATCTTTTCAATAAATTCCTGGTAATCTTTTAGCTGGCGCTCCACGGCTTTTTGGTCTGTTATGTCCTGCAGCGTGCCATAGATTTTTATGGATCTTTTATTTGAGAAGTCTATCTCTCCTTTTGTATGTACCGTCTTTATCTTTCCGGTCTTCAGGATAATGCGGTAGTCGAAGCTAAATGGCTGATGGGTCTCTACAGCAAGCTTTATATTGTCAAGTACAAGTTGCGCGTCCTCTGGATGATTGTATTGATCTAGGGTAAAACTGCTATCGAGCGATTGTGGCTCCAGTTCATAGATACGGTATATCTCATCAGACCATTCCAGTTGTTTTGTTTTCATGTCCCAGGTCCAGTTGCCAATATGGCTTATGGCCTGCGCCTGCTTGTATAGCGCATCACTTTTTTGCAGTTTTTCTATCAGCGATTGCTTCTCGGTAATATCCTGAACGGTGCCAAATATATTTGTGGCTGTCTTTTGCTCATCATAAAACACCTCGCCTTTTACATTGAGGTATTTGATAACTCCTGATGGCAGAACGATGCGAAAGTTGTAATTGGCAGGCATGTGTTGGGTCATCAAGCGCTCCATTTCGGCATCAACCATTTTTTCGTCATCAGGGTGCCGGTATGTACGTGTTATTTGTGGTTGTACGTTGCCGGGTTCAGGCTTCATCTCGTAAATGCGGTATAACTCGTCAGACCAGGTGCATTCATTTGTTTTCAAGTTCCAACTCCAGTTTCCTATGTGTGCCAGCTCCTGGGCTTGCTTATAAAGGTCGCGACTCTCTATTATTTGCTGCACCATCTGGTGTCGCTCGGTTACGTCCATAGCTGTACCCGTTAGTACTTTCCGCCCCTTCTTACTAGATATTATCCCCCGTGCGCGTATTACTTTTTCTTTGCCATTTACAATATACCGGTATTCGTTGTCGTAAAGAGTTCCGTTTGCTATAGCATCATTCCGGGTTGCTGTTACCCGTTCTTTGTCGGCAGGATGCACATTTGTATTGAATGCAGCAAGGTCGGTGGCATCCATCTCATATATCGCCTGGAATTGTGGTGTAAACACCATTTGCCCTGTTTCAATATCCAGTTCAAAACTGCCTACCTGCGCCTGCGCTTGTGCATCCAGCAATTGCTGCTCCCTGACAGACAATTGCTCCGAGGTATTTTTCTCTTCGTTTATATCCAGTATTATCCCAACTATTTCAGTCGGCGTGCCCTGCTCATCTCTTTTAAAAACTGACGCATAGTTCCTCATCCACAGGTAAAGGCCACCTGCTGTTTTTAATCTGAACTCCCAGGTTATTACTTCTTCATCTGCGGCACCGGCACATTTCTCCAGTTCATCGATAGTCAAAGCCACATCATCAGGATGTACTTTCTGCCCAATGACCGCGTTGCCCATTTCCTGCATCTGCAGCAATGTCTGGCCAAAAAAACGGATAGCGTTCTGGTTAGCGTATTTTATGGACATGCGCGACAGATCGAAAATGTAGTTAAGGCCAGGGGTAGTATTAGACAAAATCTCTGTAAATAATGCCTGCTCATTTATCCGGTCTTTGAGCAACGTTATATACATGTTGGTAGCAGCAGTAGTGCCTTCTACCGTAAATGCATCGATCTCATTTATTACTTCTATGGCTTCATTCACGTCGGTGGTGTAAGAGGGAAGAAACTTCACCAATGCCCTTTTGCGCACGTATCCGGCCAGTGTAATATCTTCAGCCGTCAGCTCTTCGCGTTTCATCACACCCAGCCGGTCCTCGGCCCACGTTTTCAGTGTCTTCTGCTGATGTTCTTTTATAGCATTATTTTCAACAGCCTCCAGGAAGTCGCGATGGGATTGAATACCCATATCTATCAACTGCTCATCGGTCAAACCTTCTATGAACTTCAATAAAGGTAGGTCTACTTCCCGGCATATATCCAGTTGCTCCTGTATGTAAGGCACCAGGTAATTGTCTTTAATGAAACGGGCATAAGCAGGCAAATACCTAAAGCCTGTAGACTGGCCTTTTGGGGTTGTATGGTGCTTTTTTTCTGCCAAGGCTTCTTTTGACACTATGCGTTCGATTTTTACACGTATGAATTTTTCTATTCTACGATAACAGCAACTAAAATAACGGTATTCCTGTTATTTTGGTTGGTATTTCTGTAGTTTCTGATAGAAAAAATGATAATGATCAGATATCAAAAATCATGCCAAGGACGCAATCACGTGATTTTGAACGTATACCATCATTTTACTGATTTCATGCATTGTATATAGTGAAGGATGGAATTAGCGCTGTCTGGCGCTACAGACCGGTAGTTGCCGGCCAGGCTGAACCGTGCGATCTTTTTTGTAGCAAAATCTTTTGCAGTTGCATCTGTCAGCGGGAAGTCGATATAACGGACTGCCTGGGTATGGTCGTCAGAAACGTCGTGGTTGATACGTATGGTATCGTCTGTTATTTTTGATTGGTCTTCAAATTCCACTACCAGCTTCCGCTCATCTCTTTCCGTCTGCCGCCCATCAGGGGTGGTGTTGTAAATACTGTCCAGGGGACTCTCCAGCCGGAAGATGACATAGAAGTTGTCGTAGGCGTATTCAGGGTCTGTGTTGTAATTCCTGGTTACCCTAACTGCCGGCTTATCATTCTGGTCGAAAGGGGATGCGTATTCAAAAGTCTTTTTGTCGTCAGACACTTCTTTGGTTATCAGTTTGCAATAGTCCTGTCCATGGGCAGTTTGTACACATGCAAGTATAGTAAGCAAGTAAATGATCTTCATAAAAAGTGTGTTTTAAGAAGTGGAGACACCTATTTTCATTTAAATGTACGAAAATAAATATAACAGCAAATAGTTTCCGTTACCATTCGCTATGCGTAGGGTTATTCTTCGCCTGGGGTATTCCCGGCAAATTGAGCCCGAACCTGATACCCGAGTTATGACCCATGTAGCTATCCCATGACTGAACGAAGTCTATCCGCAATATCCGCAGCAACTTCCAGCCGATATTGTCTATGCCCACAAAAGCCTCAGTATAGTACTGGCCCTGGTTGATGTAAAATGCATTGCCGCCAAACAGCAGGTAATACCTTGCCTGCCGCAGTAACGGGATCTTATTGCTCAGCAGGCCGTTGAGATGATACTCCACGTGCGCTTCTCCGTACAGTGACGCCTTGTTGCTGAAATCATAGTATTGTGCAAACTGGAAACTTTGCAGGTAGGGCGCCACGTAGCCAATACCCCGGTTGCCATAGATGTGCATCAGATCGGGAATGGAAACATAATTTGTATTCAGGAAACCACCGACGGCAAAATTGTATTTGATATTGCCGAGTAAGCGCAGGTGCAGTTCGTCGGTAACTGTAAAACGCCATTTATCAAAATCGGAAACACTGTTCAATATCCCGGGTATCCCTTTGTCGTAGGTAAGCGTGAACCGTGGCCAGGCGCTGCCATTGGCTACTTTATAATCGGGGTATTGTGTATAGGTGATCCCCGGCTTGTAAGTAACTGAAGCATAGATAAGCGCGGCATCATTTTTCTCCCATGCGGTAGCCGTCTGTAGCAGATGCGGCGGCGTATTATCAGCGAATCCGTTTCGGGTAGCGTCGAAGAAGCTATAGTATACAGTGTTCTGAAGTGGGATACGCTCCTGGTAAGATGCTTTGACTATCCAACTAAGGCCATCGCCATAATTGCGCCTGATAAATGCCGAGCCGTCCCAGCGCTCATATAGTTTAAGGTCGTTTTCCCGCAAAAAGAGCGCATCGTAGGTATTGAACCAGGGGAGTACCGGATTATCGGGATTATACTGATACACATACTTCCCGCCCTCTATACCATACAGCCATGAATTGTTCAGCAAAGCCCTGTCACGACGGATATAATACAGCCTTGCGACTGAGTTGAAATGTGTATTGCTGAAACCGTACCGGGCAGCAATATCGCCCACCAGGTATACACCAGTATCCACCATGTGTTTCCATTGTACCTTGGGCGCAATATTAAACCCTTCCACAATGTTGTAGTTGATGATATTATCGGTGCCGAGGCCCAGCAGCAGTGAGTTTGTTTTAAAGGTGTTCTTATAGTCTTTGCCACTATAATCGTAGCCACCCAACAGCAATGCAAACGGCTTCGGTTTATTCTGCTTTCTTCTCACAGAATCCACCCTCGCGGGATCTTTCAGTTTCTTAAACAGGCTGTCCTTTGTAACAAAATCATGTTTCTCATCTGTTTCCAGCGGTATGGGCCGCGATTCTGTCCAGTAGGTGCTATCCTTTTTATTGGCTGTTTTATCGTAGGCGCTGGTAACCTTGCCGGCAAATACAGAATCCGGTATAGGGCTGTTTATTTTCTGGTTATTATAGACGGTAACGAAGTTTGCAGTGATATCGAAGCCCAGCAGATTGACGGTAACATACTCCACCTGGCTTTTTATTACCCATGTATCTTTCTGCAGCGGCAGGGATAGCTGGCTGACCACCATGGTGTCAAAAATATCCATGCCCGATTTTTTTGCCAGCGTCATATTGAGGCTGTGAATAGCCCAGTCTTCGTCAACAATGTATATGGTGCCGTTAAAGCATGGTTCGAAGGCCCGCTTGGCTGTTACCTTTATTTTGTAGATCGTATGCCCGTTTTCCACAAACTGCCCCTGCAATTTATACTTGTAGTATAATAAGGCATTATCGCTGACCGGCGAGATAAAGCCCCGGTTCTGGCGGCCTAACAGGTTCACATTATTGTCGTAAAAAGTAACCACAGGTGGAAGCTGTGAAAATCCGAGGCCGTTATTGTTGCCGCTTTCATGTACAGAATGGATGACCGTTTTTTCTTTGTTGTCCTGTGTATAGAAATCGGCATTCTCTTCCATGAGGTATAGTATGCCCTTGCCTATGCTGTCTACCACTGTTTCATCGTCCTTTACTTTCTGGCCCATGAATTTATCGGGCATCTTCCGTGAGCGGGCCAGCCCTTTAAGGTAAATTGACGTCTGGAATGAGTGTACCTGCTCCAGGTGAAATTTTCTTCTCTTTATGGTTTTGCGGATAATAGGGTATGCCGGGTCTTCTGAGCTGACATGGATCACCACTTCTTTCATCTCCAGGTTCTGCGACTTCAATATGAAAGTATGCTGTGTGGTCTCCGTCCCGATAACTGTGAGATTGAAAGAAGCTTGTTTGTAACCTACATATTGACAGACAACTTTGTAGAGGCCCGGCTCGATAGCTAATTCAAAGTCTCCATTACCATTGGCGTTCGTGCCTATAGTGGTACCTTCGATAAAGACCGTAGCATAGGGTAGGAGACCGCCTTTTTCGTCAGTCACCTTGCCTTTCAGCATACCGGCAAACAAGCTACAGGGAAGCAGCAGCAGACAAATGAGCGTTACCGGGTATTTCATCAACTGCAGCACATTTTCGGGGTAAGAAATATTCAGATACTCATTTTGTTTTGTCTACTTACTTTTACTGAAGAGGCCGTGCATCTGTGCATCTATTTTACGCACCACATCGGCAAGATCTTCTTCTTTGTCTGCAAAATTGCAGTTGTCTACATCTATTACCAATAACGGGCCATCGGTATAGTTATCTATCCACTTGTTATAAAAACCGTTGAGCCTTTTCAGGTAATCGAGCCTTAAATTTTCTTCATAGTCACGGCCACGCTTCTGTATTTGGTCTACTAACGCAGGTACGGTAGCCTTCAGATAAATCAGCAGGTCGGGTGGCTGGATCAGTGTTTTAAGATTATGAAAAAATGAAGTGTAGTTCTCAAAATCGCGCTTGGTCATCAGGCCCATTTCAAAAAGGTTGGGTGCGAATATGTAGGCGTCTTCGTAGATGGTACGGTCCTGTATCACGGTTTCTTTCCCATTCCTTATCTCTATCAGGTTCTTGATACGGTTGTTGAGAAAGTATATCTGCAGGTTGAATGACCACCTGGGCATGTCTTCATAAAAATCGACGAGGTATGGGTTGTGCTCCACATCTTCAAAATGTGGCGTCCACTTGTAATGTTTGGCGAGCATACCGGTAAGGGTTGTTTTTCCGGAACCTATATTCCCTGCTACTGCTATATGCTTTGTGGTAGATTTTGGCGGCATGTTTGCTGATTCAATTCAAAAAAGTAAAATTAAAAAGTAAGATAGGGTTATTTAGCTGTTCGTGATATAAATACATACATACTAAGCGTGTAAATATAATAAGAGTCAGTTAATAAGCCGGGTTTCATTCAAATATTTTACAGGCACGCTATTTATATACACTATAGTAAACATTAAAACCATGGAAAAAAGGGCAATAGGCGGTATACTGACATTACTTGGTATCCTGGGATTGATATACGGAGCGGTTACTTTTATAAACCACTCTGGCGGTACGTATAATATGAAAGTGATGGCCGTAAGTTTGTTGCTGGGTCTCATATTTTTCTTTTCAGGCATTGGCCTCATCAGGGGCACAAGGGATGTTATGAAAAATAATGAACACGTCAGTTAATAAACTCCGGGCGACCAGGATCAGTAATAACTGATCCCAATAAGTTTACGAGCGCCGGCAATTGTTGCCGATGCACTGGCTCGCGCTTTTTCCGCGCCCGCTTTCAGTATTTTCCCCAGGCTTTCTTCATCTTTCTGCAATTCTGCAGCATGCTCACGTATGGGGCGAACGAATGCAGCCATGTCTTCTGCCAGTTGCTTTTTCATATCTCCGTACCGGATGTTACAGCCATTGTAGGCAGCGCGATAATGGTCATACACCTCGTGTGTGGATGTGAGCTGCATCAGCAGGAAAAGGTTTTGAATGTAACCCGGCATCTCCGCATTGGGCGCAGTAGGGCCTGAATCGGTTTTTGCCTTCATTATCTTTTTACGTATTGTATCGTCATCGTCGCTCAGGTAGATGGTATTGTTGGCATTTTCACTTTTGCTCATTTTACCATTGCCATCCAGGCTCATGATCTTTACCGCATCGGTATTAAACCTGAATACCTGCGGCTCCGGGAAAAAATCACCATAGCGGGTATTGAACCGCTGTGCGAAGTTGCGCGCCATTTCCAGGTGCTGTTCCTGGTCTTTGCCCACCGGTACTTTTACCGCCTTGTGTATGAGTATATCGGCAGTCATCAATACAGGGTAAGTGAGCAGCCCCGCATTCACATTGTCTGGCTGCTGGCGTACTTTATCTTTGAAAGTGGGTACTTTTTCCAGTTCACCCTTGTAAGCGAGCATGTTCAGCATCAGGTACAGCTCGGGTATCTCGGGTATATCACTTTGGGCGTATAGGGTTACTTTATCCGGGTTTAGGCCGCTGGCTATGTTTTCCGCCAATACACGGAATACATTTGGCCGCAGCAGCTTCGGGTCGGGATGCGTTGTCAGCGAGTGATAATCGGCCACGAAGAAATAGCAGTTATAATTTTCCTGCATCATCACGTAGTTCTGTATTGCGCCAAAATAATTACCGAGGTGTAAATGCCCGGTGGAGCGTATTCCGCTCACTACAATTTCCTTGCTCATAAGGGCGGCAAGATACAAAAGGCGGGGAACGTATGGAAATTGGTGGGCGCAGATAGGCAGGAATAGAGGTATTACAATAAAATAATGATGGCCGGGGTTATAAATTCGGTTGTCTAAAAAATATTTTTATAAATTTAGGAATGATTCAGCGCCTATTTGACATAGCGGAGCAGCAAGGGAAGAAAGCTCCAAACGCCGTAATGCTTGCCGCAAAAGAAAACGGGCAGTGGCGCACCTACAGTTGTGGTGAAGTGTGGGAGACTGCGCGCAAGCTTGCCGGCGGCCTGCTGACACTAGGCATAGCTAATGAAATACTGGAGCCCGACCAGCAGGAAAAAATAGCCATCATTTCGCCAAACCGTCCGGAATGGATGATCACCGATATAGGTGTGCAACTGACAGGTGCGGTGCTGACACCGGTTTATCCTACCATCAGCCCATCTGAACTCGTTTATGTGCTGGGTGAGGCAGGCGTAAAAGTATGTTTTGTAGCCAACGCCGAAATATACGAACGGTTCAAAGATGCATTTAAACAGATACCCACACTGACCAATATTTACTCGTTTGATGTGATAGATGGAGTCACTAACTGGAAGGACCTGGTGGCAAAGAACCTTCAGCCTGATGAAACAGTGATAGCCCGCATAAAACCGGAGACACTGGCTACCATCATCTATACATCAGGCACTACGGGCAACCCTAAGGGTGTGATGCTGAGCCACAATAATATTGTCAGCAATATTAATGACTCGCTGCCGGCATTCACTTTTGCGCAGGTGGGCAGTAAGGCGCTGAGCTTCCTGCCGCTCAACCATATATTTGAGCGGATGGTGACGTACGTGTATATCTATTCGGGTGTGTGTATTTATTATGCAGAGAGCATGGATACGATAGGCCTTAACCTGAAGGAGGTACATCCGCTGGTATTCACCACCGTGCCCCGCCTGCTGGAGAAGGTGTATGAGCGGATCATGAATACGGCAATGGACCTTAAAGGCATTAAGCGTATGCTGTTTTTCTGGGCGCTTGACCTGGGCAAGCAGTATGATAACTCTATTCCCGGCAGCCCCTGGTATCGCTTCCAGTTGTGGCTGGCCAATAAGATCATATTCAGTAAGTGGCGCGAAGCATTAGGTGGCAATGTTAAAGCCATAGTGGTAGGCTCTGCCGCCTGCCAGGAAAGGCTGGTGCGTATATTCTGTGCTGCGGGCATTGTGATCATGGAAGGGTACGGGCTTACCGAGACCTCGCCTGTAGTATCAGTAAACAGGTTTGAAAGCGCAGACAGGCGCGTAGGCACCATAGGCACGCTGATAGAGCATGTAGATGTGAAGCTGGCGGAAGACGGAGAGATACTGATCAAAGGCCCTAATGTGATGATGGGATATTACAAACATCCTGAGCTTACTGCCGCTGCCATGAACGATGGCTGGTTTCATACCGGCGATATAGGGCAGTGGGTAGACAGCAGGTTCCTAAAGATCACAGACCGTAAGAAAGAGATATTCAAGACCTCAGGTGGGAAATACGTAGCTCCGCAGGCACTTGAAAATAAAATGAAGGAGAGCCCTTACATAGAGCAGATGATGATAATAGGCGCCGACCGGAAATTTGTAAGTGCATTGATCGTGCCCAGCTTTATGCAGCTGAGAAAATACCTGAGAGATAGTTTTCCGAATATGAGTGTGCCGGATAAGAACGGCGACCTGATCAGCCTGCCTGAAGTGACCGCGCTGGTGCAAAAGCAGATAGACAAGTACAATGTCCTGTTCAGCCATCCTGAGCAGGTAAAAAAGATAACGCTGATACCCGATGAATGGACGATAGACTCAGGTGAGTTAACGCCATCTCTGAAGATCAAGCGTAAAGCGATAGAGCAGCGATTTTCCAAAGAGATAGAAAAAATGTACGAAGAGCCTGGATTTAAAAGATAAGAATAGCTGGTTCTTTAACATATAGACACAGGCTATTGCGGTAAGCCTATTAGTGAACAAAGAGGGTGTCTCAAAAGGACATCCTCTTTTTTTATTCACACTGGTGTGGATTGTGATAATAATGGAATGCAATTTGCTGTTATATCAGCATGATAAAACCTGTATTTAAAGCGTATAATCAGCAGCAGGCGTTTCTACTTCCTCCGTCATTGGATGATCTTATTGCTTCTAATCATCCTGTTCGGGTCGTAAATGATGTGATCAATAAAATAGACATCAGTCCGTTGCTAAGTAAATATAAAGGAGGCGGGACCTCCTCTTACCATCCTGCAATGCTTCTTAAGGTTGTAGTATATAGCTATCTGGTCAATATCTACAGTAGTCGTAAGATGGAAACAGCGATAAAAGAAAACATTCACCTGATGTGGTTAAGCGGGATGCAGAAGCCTGATCATCACACACTTAACCGGTTTAGAAGTGAGCGACTTAAGAGTGTGCTCAAAAAGATATTTGTCCAGGTTGTGCAGTTGTTAGCCGATCAGGGTCTTGTGAGCCTCAAAGAGATTTATGTGGATGGTACCAAAATAGAGGCAAATGCCAATAAATACACTTTTGTTTGGGGTAACAGTATAAAGGCCAATAAGGAGAAGATGAAACAACAGTTGGATGAGTTATGGCAGCAAGCGCAACAAATACTTGCCCAGGAAATGGAGTTACCTGAGCCACCTGATTTTGATAAGCCGGATGCACAGAAAGTAAAAGAGGCTATCGAACAAATATCAGAGTCGATCAAAGACAAACCGGTAAGCAACCAGGTAAAACAAAAGCTTAATTACGCAAAGAAGCATTGGCCTGCAGCACTTGATAAATATGAACAGCAGGAAAAGATACTGGCAGGCCGTAACAGCTATAGTAAAACAGATACTGATGCGACGTTTATGAGGATGAAGGAAGACCATATGAAGAACGGACAGTTAAAGCCGGGATACAATCTTCAGGTATCGAGCAATAATCAGTATATAGTTGACTACAGTATACATCAGACCACAGCGGATACAACTACTCTTGAACCCCACCTTGATGAACATAAAGAGCAATATGGACAATATCCCAATATTGTAGTAGCAGATGCAGGCTATGGATCAGAACAGAACTATGTGTACCTGGAAGCCAACGACATGGAAGGCTATGTTAAGTATAACTACTTTGACAAAGACCAGCATAATGCATACTTAAAGAAACACCCATTTGCAGCAGACCAGCTTTACTATAATAAGGAGCAGGATCGCTACTACTGTCCTATGGGCCAGCCGATGCAGAACATAGGGACAACAAATAAAACAACAGTTACCGGATTTAAGCAAAATGTTACCCGCTACCAGGTGGCTAACTGTGAGGGATGCCCACTTCGGGGAGCCTGCCATAAATCCAAAGAAAACAGAATTATAGAGATCAATCACGCACTTAACGAGCATAAAAGAAAAGCTACCGAAAGATTAACCAGCGAAAAAGGTATTTATCATCGAAAGCGAAGACCTGTAGATGTGGAGCCGGTCTTCGGAAACATTAAATCCAATCATGGGTTCAGACGCTTCATGCTCAGAGGTAAAGAAAAAGTGGCTATAGAGGCTGGATTATTGGCACTTGCACAAAACTTAAGGAAAAAAAGCAGCTTAAAAACCTGCTTCTTCGCCCTTATCATTCTATCTGACTCCATAAACGATACCAGAAGCTACATCAACATCGATTTACCGGAAATAAAAAACCGTCTCAAAAGCAATTTTGAGACGGCCTCTTTGTCGTATAAATGTGATGCTTAATACGCCCGCGCAAACAATACCCGTTGCGTTGATGGCTTACCGGAATGGATACATTTGCCTTCTTCCATTTTATTATTCAGCGGTATGCAGCGGATGGTAGCTTTTGTAAGCTCCTTTATTTTTTCTTCTGTCTCCGGCGTCCCGTCCCAGTGTGCAGATACAAAGCCGGGCTTCTCGTCCAGTATCTTCACAAATTCGTCCCAGCTATTCACTTCGATAGTGTTTTCCGTACGGAACTTTAATGCTGTGTTATACATGTTCGATTGGATGTCGTCAAGTAATCCGGGGATACTGGCCGCTATACCATCAAGCGGGTAGGCCTTTTTCTCCTTGGTATCGCGGCGGGCTACCTCCACAATATTGTTTTCCAGGTCGCGGGCGCCCAGTGTTATGCGCACGGGTACACCCTTCAACTCATACTCCGCAAACTTAAAGCCTGCACGGGTATTGTCGTCGTTGTCATATTTAACCCGTATGCCCTGCTGTTTCAGATTGTTGATGATGTCTTGGGCAGTGCGTTCTATCTTAGCTGTAGCTTCAGGGTCTTTATTGAAGATGGGGATAATGACCACCTGTAGCGGAGCCAGTTTTGGGGGCAGTACCAGGCCCTCATCATCGCTGTGCACCATTACCAGTGCGCCCACCAGGCGGGTAGATACTCCCCAGGACGTGGCCCATACGTAGTCATGGTTATTGTCCTTGTCCTGGAACTTAACATCAAATGCCTTTGCAAAATTCTGCCCCAGGAAGTGCGATGTACCTGCCTGCAATGCTTTGCCATCCTGCATCAGCGCCTCTATGCAGTAAGTGTCTTCTGCGCCGGCAAAACGCTCGTTGGCAGATTTTACACCACGGATCACCGGTATGGCCATATATTCTTCAGCAAAACTGGCGTACACTTCCAGCATCTTTTCGGCTTCCTCTATGGCTTCTTCACGGGTGGCGTGCGCGGTATGGCCTTCCTGCCACAAAAACTCAGTTGTACGCAGGAAAAGGCGTGTGCGCATCTCCCACCGTACCACATTCGCCCATTGGTTGATGAGCAGTGGCAGGTCGCGGTAAGATTTTATCCAGTCCTTATAAGTATTCCAGATGATGGTTTCAGAGGTAGGCCTTACTATCAGCTCTTCTTCCAGTTTTGCTTCCGGGTCTACGATCACGCCGCCGCCGTTGGGGTCGTTCTTCAGGCGATAGTGCGTCACTACGGCGCACTCTTTCGCGAATCCTTCCACATGGGCGGCCTCCTTGCTCAAAAAGCTCTTAGGGATAAATAAAGGAAAATAAGCATTCTGGTGGCCGGTCTCTTTAAACCTCTTGTCCAGGTTGTCGCGCATATTTTCCCACAGGGCATAGCCGTGCGGTTTGATGACCATGCAGCCTTTAACCGCCGAATAGTCAGCAAGTCCGCCCTTTAATATGATATCATTATACCATTGGGCATAATCATCTTTTCTATTTGTTAAAGTTTTTGACATAATAAACTAAGAGTATCTTTTAACGTCTATTTATTGGTGAGGTGTTGCAAAAGTAGTAATTTCACTATTGATATTTTTAAGTAAAAAACAGAGAAACATGAAACGTTTTGCGTTAATCAGTTTATTCGTCCTCGGAATAGGAGCTATAGCAAATGCTCAGAATGACGATATTTATTCTACCGGCGCTGACCAACGGGGTAATGATAGCACCCGCCATCATAACTACAGGGATCAGGGCAATGACGGTAACCAATACGGCAACCGTGATCAGAGTGATGTGCCGGACAATTATCAGAATAACAATAGCGATGACTATGTAGACTATGACGACGACGCCTATAGCTCACGTATCAATCGTTTTGATAATGACTTCTATAATATGGGCTATTACAGCACATTTTATAATCCGTTTTGGTACGACCGTTACTGGGTAGACCCTTATTGGGGATATAACCCATGGTATGGCGGTGGCCTGGCTATTGGTGTCGGCCCATGCTGGTATGGTGGCTGGGGATGGAACACCTGGTGGGGCTTTGGTGGCTTCGGCTACTGGAACTATCCTTTGTATGCAGGCGGCTGGTATGGTCATTTTTATGGTGGATATTGGAACAGGTACTATGGCGGGTTTGAAGGTGGCCGTTTCGGTCGTTACGGGGGTGGCAGATATGCTAATTATGGTCCGCGCGGAGGCAGCATAGGCAACAGGATGGCATCGCATAATGGATTCAGGACAAGTGGTGGCGGCAGTGGTTTCCGCTCTTCAGGTGGCAGCATGGGTCTTAGAAGCGCTCCACTGGCAGCAGCAAATCATACCGCAGGAAATAGCATGGGCGCCCGCAGCAGTGCAGGTGGGGCAGGCTATGGCAACCGTGGTGGCGGCCAGGGCAGCCGTATGAGCAATTCTGGCAATCGTGGTGGTGGAAACTATGGTAACCGTGGCGGAGGCAATTATGGCGGACGTGGTGGTAACTATGGCGGTGCACGTGGCGGTAATTATGGCGGTGCGCGTGGCGGTAACTATGGTGGCGCCATGTCACGCGGCGGTGGTGGCAATTATGGCGGCGGCGGTCGTAGTTTCGGCGGTGGCGGCGGTGCAGCACGCAGTTTAGGTGGCGGTGGTGGTGGTCGTAGTGGCGGCGGCGGCGGTGGTGGTCGTAGCGGCGGTGGCGGTGGTCATGGCGGCGGTGGCGGCAGGCACTAAGTTTAGTTAACGATTTTATAAAAAAGGCATTGTTACGTTTTGTGATAATGCCTTTATATTTTGAAACACGCGACAGGTACGGTTTTTATGCCTTAAATCCACTGAAGTATTTATTTTTGCACAGCCTGGTTGGTTTTAAACATTTGCCCTTATTTTTTGTCAAAAAGAAAAACAGATAGTATGCGTCAGTTAAGATTTGTATTTTTTCCCGCAATAGTAGCCGGCTGTGTAGCCACTGCGTCTGCGCAGGATCTCACAGAAGCCTATGGTCTTTCTAATTTAACGGTACAAGGCACAGCAAGGTCCATGGGCTTTGGTAATGCGCTTGGTTCGGTAGGCGGTGATTTTAGTTCTTTAAGCGTTAACCCCGCAGGTTTAGGAGTCTACAGAAGTTCAGAATTCACGTTTACGCCATCGCTCAGGATCAACTCAACCTCCTCGGAATACACCAATCAGACGACCGCGGATAACAATACGCATTTTAATGTCAACAATTTCGGTATGGTATTTACCCGTGCGCCCCATGGGCGGCATTACGATCACCGCAACTGGAAGGCTGTTTCATTCGCATTTGGCATGAACAGGACGGCTGATTTCAATAACAATTATACCTACCAGGGTAAGAACACTACCAGCTCGGGCTCACAGGTTTTCGAATCAGATGCCAACCTGGATAAGGCAGATGCCGGAAACGCTTATGGAAGTACATTGGGCGCAATGGGCTATCAGTCTTATTTGTTGAACCGCAACGCTAATGGTACGTATTCATCCATTGTGCCATTCCAGGGTGGGGTAAACCAATTGAAAACGGTGCAGCAGAATGGAGGTGTGAACGAATACCTTTTGTCGCTTGGCGGCAATTATAAAGAGAAGCTAATGCTGGGCATGACCATAGGTATACCAAGTATCAATATTCAGCGCAATTCCACTTATAGTGAAACACTGGCCGATGGTAATACCCAGGCTAATCCCGGTGGGTTTAATTCCTTTACTTATAATGAAAACACAAACATAACTGGTGCAGGTATTAACGCAAAAATAGGCGCGATATACAAGGTTAATGACCTCTTCCGCATTGGTGCAGCGTTTCATTCACCTACTTACTATTCTATCTCGGATATGTCTACGCCTTCATTGAGTTCAAACGCAGACAGTTCCGGCAGCTATTTTTATCATAACAGGTTTGATTATAACCTCACTACACCATGGAAAGGCGTGCTGAGCGCCACTGTGCTACTGGATAAGATAGGCTTCATCACAGCCGACTATGAATATGTGGATTATAGCAGTATGCGTTACGAGTATCCCGGCGGCATGGACAACAATGGCAACTCCCTGCAACTGGCGCAGGATGCCATGAACCAACAGATCAAGAAGACATTCCAGCCTGCCTCAAATTTCCGCCTGGGGGCGGAAGGCCGCTTGTCTAAATACTTTATGATACGGGCGGGCTTTGGCTATTATGGCAATGCGTATACTTCTTACGGCGAATCTACTGCCACCTCTTTTTACAGTACCGAGCGCATAGACCTGAGCTGTGGCCTGGGCTTCCGTTTCAACCACTTCTTTACCGATCTGGGCTACGTACATAGTATGTACCAGGGGTATGAACAGCCATACACTATTGACTATAGCGGCGTGAATACCGGCTATGCCGCAACCGTGCCTACTGCCAAAATAAATTACAACGTAAATAATCTGGCACTGACGGTCGGGATGAAGTTCTGATGAGGCACAGCGAACCAATTTTAAAGGGCTTTGTTCAAGCCCTTTTTTTATGCAAATATTTTATTTAAAAGTTTTCTATAAGACAGGAATTCCTTAACTTTGGATCGTAGTTACTTTTTTTATAGAATTTGTTTTTCGAATGTTATTGAAGATGAATCTGTAGATTGAATAAATGGGATAGAATTGAATAATTTCTTACAATTTGTAATATACTTAACCACTATCATTCGCTATAAAACACCCAATGTTTTATATCAACTTTTTTTTCGGCAAACGCTGGCAGTGAAGTGTGTGATCCTCTTTATCATCTGCTTATGTTCAGCAGATGCACAGGCGCAGCTCACTGTTGGTTTTACAGCTTCTGATACTGCCGGTTGCGCCCCGTTCTCTGTTCACTTTACCAATACATCTACCGGCGCCACCAGCTATGCCTGGGATCTCGGCAATGGCACTACTTCGTCGGCTACTGATGTCTCAGGCAGTTATCTTTCTGTGGGCTCATATACGGTCACCCTTACCGCATCTAATGCCGGCGGCAGCAAGAAGTATAGCCTGGTGATCAATGCCTATACTGCGCCAACTGTAAATTTCTTTGCAAGCAGTGGGTCAGTATGTCCGGGCACACCTGTTACCTTCACCAGTACCAGTATCGCTAATTGCTGGGGCACACTATCCTACACCTGGAACTTTGGCGATGGCGGTGGCAGCACTGCCACAAGCCCCGTGTATAACTACGCTGTGCCTGGCTCTTACAATGTTACCCTGTCGGCGGTAAACAAGGCAGGCTGTACCGGTTCCAAACTTCAGAGTGGTTATATCTATGTCTACCAGCCTGCATTAGTGAGTTTCAGTACACCTAATTCCTTCTTCTGCAAAGCGCCTGCCACGGCATCGTTTTCCAATCTTACTACCGGTACGCCGCCATTGTCTTATACCTGGTTGTTCGGTGATGGTGGTACATCGGTCGCCACAAACCCAACCCATTCGTATACAACCAGCGGCACCAACAATGTAACACTCAGAGTAACAGACGGGACAGGCTGCACCGATAGCATGGTGCAGACAGCCACAGTAAAAATAGGCAATCTCACAGCGGGTTATACGTCTGTGACAAAAGCATGCCTGTATTCATCGGTAACTTTCAAGAACGCAAGCACACCTCATATCTCCAGCAGCTGGTCATTCGGCGATGGGGCAACATCAACTTCAGATACTGCTGTGCACGCTTACAGCGTGGCAGGTAACTATATTGTAAAACTGGTTGTCTACGATGGTACCTGCTACGATAGCATATCACGGGTGATAAATATTTACCAGCCTACGGGCACAGTTAGTATTTCTAAAGGATGTCAGCCACCGGCCCCTGTCACAATGAGCGCATTGGTTCCGCCGGGTTCTACGGTCTCCTGGAGTTCGTTGCTATATGGCCCGTTGGGGTCTGGCAATACGGTAACATTTACGTACCCCAAAACAATAGGAAATAACCTGGGCGGGGTAATTGATGGCATCACTATGTACCTCACTGATGCCAGCGGCTGCAAGGACACAGTAGGGAAAATTATTGATTCAGTGAACAGCCTTTTTGTGAACCTTAAAGGTACTCCTGACAATAAGGGGTGCATACCGCTTACCGTAACTTACTCGGCATCGCTTGCTGCGTTGGTATACACACCTTTCGCTTCATTCCCGCCGTCAAACCTGGTCAATTACCCCTATCCTTACGGTATTGCTACATATGCATGGGATTTTGGTGATGGTACTACGTCTACGCTTTCATCACCGGTACATACCTATACGGCGCAGGGGGTATACCCGGTTACTTGCAATATCCGCACCACTAACGGCTGCGTAGCCAGTGGCGTAGATTCGGTAAGTACCGGTGCAGTGCCGCCCGTTAATTCGTTTACTATGTCGCGGAGCCGCGAATGTACCGGGCAGCCGGTCACATTTACGTCTACGTCTACAGGGCTTATCAATGGTTATCAGTGGGATTTTGCGGATGGTAACCACAGCATCGTGGCGAATCCTGTACAGATTTATAAAACGCCTGGCGTCTATAATCCCACTCTTATAGCTTACTACAATGGTTGCGGGGGCCCTGCCGCAATGTTGAATGATACGGCTGACGCGCCCGGCGCCACAATTAACTATACGTATGCGTGCATACCAGACAATGTGGTTAATTTTTATGACACAGCAAATACAGACAATAACCACCTGTGGAGCTTTGGAGATGGGACTACATCTACGGTATTAAACCCTTCTCATTCTTTTCCTGCACTATCCACATACACTGTAACACTCACTACTGATAATACTACGAACGGCTGCCGGGACACCAGCTATCAGAATATATACCTTGAGCGGCTGTCTGTCTCCTTCAAGCCTTACAAAACAAGCATCTGCCGCGATGCTGTTGACTCAATTGGTGCAAATATCAACACTTATGTAGGACCTGGAGGAATTGTAGAAGTTTCAGCAGCAAAGGCAGCGTGGTATCTGAATGGGGTGCTTACCGACACGCATATACCTTATATTGTAATCGCGTCAAAAATGTATGACTCAGTGTACCACACATTTTCGCGCAGGGGATTAGACACTGTGACGCTGATACTCACGGATAACAACGGATGCTTTGATACCGCATCACAAAGTATTTTAGTGGCTAAACCCGTGGCAAACTATACGTTTACGCCGGGCACCGGTTGTTCGCCGTTACCTGTTAAGTTTACAGATGCAACCACAGACGTTGCAGGTGCATTTATATCCAAATATAGCTGGACTTACGGCGATGGCAGTTCGCTGGCCTTATCTGCTCCGCTTACATCTCATACTTATCTTGCTTCGGGGGCATTTACGGTGCAGGAGATTGTGACAGATAATGTAGGCTGTATGGATACGTTCACGAGTGCTTCGCACCCAACAGTGAGCAAACCGTCAGCTTCGTTTTCTGCAAGCAGCCAGTATATCTGCGTCAACACCAACATCAACTTTAACAATACTTCTTCCGGAGCCGTCAGTTATTTATGGATGTTTGGTGATGGCGCCACTACAACCCTGGCATTGCCAAGCCATAGATACATAGCGCCGGGAGTATATACCGTAAAGCTGGTTGCGACAAACGCACTGGGTTGCACCGATACCATGACGCAAGCCGGTTACATCACTGTGAACTCACTGCCCGTTGCATCATTTCACATGGACGACTCGTTTGCCATCTGTCCTCCGCTGACAGTGAATTTTATTAATACCAGTACGGGCGCTTCGTCTTACCAATGGTCTTTCGGGGATGGTGCACATTCCACTAATAATAACCCCGGCGATATCTACACAGTGCCCGGCGCTTACAGGGTGAAATTGCAAGTGGTTAATACAGCAGGGTGTACGGATACAGCTATAGGCAATGTAAGCATTGGTGTGTCGTCAGCTGCATTCACATATACTCCATTATCAGCATGCTCATCTACTCCTGTAACGTTCAAAGCCACGATATCAGGGTCATTGAACATTACGTGGGATTTCAGCGATGGAACTACTGCCGGCCCTACCACATCCACTACCATCACTCACCGGTATGCTCTCGGCGCCTATATTCCAAAGCTGATACTGACAGATACGGCAAAAGGATGCAGCAGCTTTAGCCTTGGTGCAGATACCATCAGGATCGATACACTCGTTCCTGGTTTTACATTTTCTCCGCACCATGCCTGCCTCAACACCAGTACAGCATTTCTTGACTCATCTACTACCTATCTTACTCCGTTGAATTCGTGGAAATGGAGCTTTGGCACAGGCGCTACCAGCACATTAAATAATCCGGCTTACACCTATACAGTTGCCGGTACCCACGCCGTAACGCTTACTGTGGGCAATGCAGCAGGCTGTAAATTAAGTATCACCAAAAATGTAGTGGTCAGTCCATTGCCTGGCCCTGTCTCGGGCCCGGCAGGCATCTGTTTAGGACAGACCGGCACGTTTACTGATACGTCTTCCGGGGGGGTGTGGAGTAGCGCAAACACCTCGGTTATGACCATAGACGGTACTACCGGTTTTGCCAATACGGTATCCCCGGCATCAACAACGATTTTGTATACACTCCCATCGGGTTGCAGCAGTTCCATGATCACTACGGTAAATGCTATTCCTCCTGCTATCAAAGGATCGCTGCGTATCTGCCAGGGATTCACTAATACTTTTAGTGATATAGCATCAGGTGGTACCTGGTCCAGCAGCGATGCCTCTATTGCGTCTATAGGGTCGGGTTCGGGAATTGTTACAGGGGTTAATCCCGGTACTGCATCGATCACTTACCAGTTGACAGGCGGTTGTTTTGTAGACAGCAATATTATCGTAGACCAGTCGCCAAAACTCATTACCGGGCTTTCTGCGGTATGTATAGGCGGCGCCATAGTGCTCACTGATGCGGTAGCTGGCGGCAACTGGACAACAAGCAGTACGTCCCTTGCCGTTGTGGGGCCTGGCACAGGTGTTGTCACGGGTGTCGCCACCGGATTGGTTGCCATTATCTATTCGCTCAACACTGGCTGCAATGTATCAAAAATAATTACGGTAACCGCGCCTGTGACTCCTATTACAGGCCCGTCAGATGTTTGTCTTGGCTCCGTTGCTTCCCTTACAGATGCGCCGACCGGTGGTGCATGGTCGAGTGGAAATACAACAGTTGCAACGGTCACATTAGGTACAGGAAAGGTTACAGGACAGGCCGCTGGTACTGCCACGATCAGCTATACCAACACAGCGGGGTGTATTCTCACCACATCTGTCACCGTTGACACCTTGCCCGCCGCCGTAACAGGCGTCATGAGTGTATGTGCGGGTGCCACTACGTCGCTAAGCGACCCTGCAGGCGCAGGATCATGGAATACTGCAAATACTACAATTGCTACCGTCGGTGTAGGAACTGGCATTGTCTCCGGCATAAAAAGCGGAACGGCTACCATAACCTATGCTGATGTGGGAGGTTGTAAGGCCTCTACAACAGTTACTGTGAACAGCCTGCCGTTGGCTATTTCCGGAGACCCGCATATCTGTGTAGGATATACTACTACATTGTCAGATGCTACCAATGGTGGTGCATGGAGCAGCAGCAATACATCTATAGCCACGGTAGACCCATCGTTGGGCATAGTATCGGGCAGCGCTTTCGGAACAGCTACCATCACCTATACGTTACCAACGGGATGCGGCATTACCCAGGTAGTTACTGTAGGCCAGTTGACCACCCCTATAACCGGCCCTAATGTGGTATGCGCTGGGTACTCAATAGCCCTGTCTGACGCTGCCGGTGGAACGTGGACCTCTGCCAATACTGTTGTCGCTACAGTAGATCCGGGTTCGGGAATTGTGACCAGCCTGATTGCTGGTACTACAACCATCAGTTATACTGCTCCTACAGGCTGCTTTGCTACCTCTGAGATAACGGTTAACCCGATGCCGGTCGCCATAAGTGGTATAGACAGTGTTTGCACAGGCCTAACCACTGCACTAAGTGATGCTGCAACCGGCGGTGGCTGGAATAGTAGCAATACAGTTACTGCGATTGTTGATGCCGGGTCGGGAATTGTTTCTGGTGTATCGGCTGGTACAGCAATGATCACCTATAGTTTCTCCACGGGTTGCCAGGTCACGCAGCCGGTAACAGTCAATTCATCACCAGCGCCTATCGTGGGGCTGTCGGTTATCTGTAATAAGGATAAGACCACACTCAGCGATGCAGATGCCGGTGGCGCATGGACTTCACACAATACAGTTGTTGCAACGATCAACCGAAGTACCGGTATGTTCTCCGGTTCGGCTCCGGGTACAGATACCATTTCTTACACCTTCAATACCGGTTGCAAGGCAAGTACAGTAGTAACTGTAAATCCTTTACCCGCACCAATAAAAGGCATTACAAATGTTTGCGCCGGGCTGGTTACATTGCTGACTAATGATACAACAGGGGGCGGGTGGAGTAGTGGTAACACTGCCGTTGCTGTCGTTAGTTCAGGTACTGTTCTTGGCGTTTCAGCAGGTACCACTACTATCACTTATATGCTGGGCACGGGTTGTATGTCTACCGTGGCATATACTGTTAACCCTGACCCATCTATAATAACCGGGGCGACACACCTATGCGCGGGATCAACAACCATGTTGAGCGATTCATTGGCCGGAGGCACATGGAGCAGTAGTACTACATCGGTCGCTGTTGTCGACGTTACTTCAGGCAGCGTTACAGGTGTATTCATGGGCACCATGACCATCACATACTCCTCACCGGCGCATTGTTTGATATCGGTACTCGATACTGTATTCCCCGTATTGCAGCCGCTTATAGGTACTACTACGTTTTGCAAGGGCGTTCGGTCGTTGCTTACCGAGGTGGTGCCCGGCGGGCAATGGAGCAGCAGCGATACGGGTATTGCAGCCGTCGATGTATCGTCCGGGCTTGTTACCGGCGTGGATCCCGGTACGGCAGTTGTTACTTATTCACTGGTCAATAGCTGTGGCACGGCTAATGCACGTATCCAGATCAACCCATTGCCTTATGCAGGTGTCATACACGGGCCGGTGAAAGTTTGTACCGGGGCTTCTATTGCGCTCACCGATAGCATTGGTGGTGGGCTATGGAGTAGCGCCGATTACAAGATCGCCGACATTGACAGCATCGGTCTGGTGAATGGCATAACAGCAGCTACCGTTACCATATCGTACACCTATACCAACAGTTGCGGAACAGACGTAGCACGTGATACCATAACGGTCAATCAAACTGCGCCACCTACGCGGATCACTACGCACCCTGATAGCCTGCTGTGCGCCAATACAGAATATATGAACTTCGGCACAGACTCGTTGCTGCCGCAGGGGGGCAAGTACACCTGGGGTGCTGCTAATGCCGACATTTACGCCACCGGTAAGGATGGGCAGTACTGTCTCATCAGCTTCAATACCTCAGGTACAGGCACTATAACATTGTCTACGTCATTCCCGGGTTCCGATTGTATCAGCACTGATGTGTTCCCCTTTACCGTAGGGCAGGGCAGGACTCCGAATGTTACGGTGCTCTATTATTCCCCTGAGTTTGTGTGCACAGACAATACGGCTGAAAGTTATCAATGGGGGTATGACGATGCGTTTACGCTTGATTCAACGATCATCAAAAGTGCCGTCAATCAGAACTACACCAGCGCAGCCCCTGATCTCCTGCGGAAGAATTATTGGGTACTTACCATGCATAATGGTTGCCTGCAGAAGAGTTATTATAATGTACCTACCGCAATACGGCCTGTATACGCCGCAGGCAATTTGGAGATACTTTTATTCCCCAACCCTGCCGATGCCAGTATCAATATAGAACTGAAGGGAAATAGCTTGCCTGGAGAAGTTGTTGCAAAAGTGTTTGATGTATCTGGTAAGGAACGTTATACAGGCAAAATTGAGCAGGGCAGCGGGGTGATAGATGTGCATGACCTCGTTCCGGGGGTCTACATGGTCGTTATTAGCAACAATGGGATAAAGATCGGCACAAAAGTATTTGTAAAAAAATAAATATCTCTCCGTCAGTTACCTTAAACGGAATGACAATAAATTTATACTTTTGCCAACCTGAGTATGAAACTGACACAACACCTGGCAGAAGCCAAAGACACGATCATTTCGTTTGAAATACTGCCACCTACAAAGGGTAAAAGTATTGAATCTATATACACCCATCTCAATCCCCTGATGGAATTTAAGCCAGCGTTCATTAACGTGACTTATCACCGCGCGGAACAGGTATTCAGAAAGCGTACAGATGGTAATTTCGAGCGTGTGGAAATACGCAAGCGTCCCGGCACCGTGGGCATCTGTGCCGCGCTCATGAATAAGTATAAGATAGAGGCCATTCCTCATCTTATCTGTGGCGGCTTTAGTAAGGAAGAGACGGAGAACGCGCTGATTGATCTTGACTTCCTCGGTATCAAGAATGTACTGGCGTTGCGCGGCGATGCGGCTGCAAACGAAAAATTCTTTAATCCTCACCCCAACGGACACCGTTATGCCGAGGACCTCGTGAAGCAAATAGTGACCCTCAATAAAGGGCACTACATGGAAGAGGATATTATTGATGGCGCTAAAACAGACTTCTGCATAGGTGTGGCGGGCTACCCCGAAAAGCATTTTGAGGCGCCCAATATGGATACCGACATTTACTACCTCAAACGCAAGATAGACCTCGGCGCCGACTATGTAACCACGCAATTGTTTTATAACAATGAGCACTATTACAACTACATAAGACAATGCAGGGACCATGGTATCGATGTGCCTATTATACCAGGCCTCAAACCGATAACCAGCAAGAAACAACTCACCATTATTCCCCGCACCTTCAACATTGAAGTGCCGGTGGAGCTGTGCAATGAAATGATGAAAGCCAAGACTGATGCGGACTGCGAACAGGTAGGTACGGAATGGCTGCTACATCAATGTAAGGACCTGCTGAAGAACAACGCGCGTGTTTTACATTTTTACACGCTGGGCAAACCTAACGTCATCTACAATGTGCTGAAGCAGATACTGTAAATGTTGGGTCACCCGCGTACATGTTTATTTGGTTAAGTAAACTATCTCAAAAAATATTGTCGGTCAAGTTTATTGTAGTAATTGCGATGGAATTGTAGTATTCTAAATCTCTTTCTACTACAGATCTTAAGTCATTAGGAACTTCAAATGGAAATGGCATCAATTTAAAATAGTCGTCAATTTGGGATAGATATGGCTTAACTTTTACTTCATAGTTATCCAAACCTATAATATGTGTTATGCCTTCTTCTTTAGTATTGCATTTTAGACCACTGCCAGATAAAATATTTCTTATATCCTTAATGGCAAGAGTTTTCAACAAATCTTTGCTATCTATCGCTCTCCCATGTTTTACTATCCCAGTTTTGACTAAAGATAGGAACCTCGTTCGATAGTGGTCAGAAGTATTGCTTTTATGGATGGAATTTGGCCCTCGTGAAACATAAAAAGCAAGATTGAATTTAAACTGTTCATCCCCAGCTAAAAGTTCTACTAATTTCACTTTATTGAAAGAAATACTATCCTTAAATGTAAAAAGATAGATCAATCTATCTTTGTCATAACCATTGAGAATACTCATTTCTCTGTTACAGCATTTGAATGGTCGTATGTTCAGAAATTTGATTGCCGTTGCCGACTGCTGACCTTCTGCCAGTCGCTCTTCATATTTTTTTCTATAACGGTCGTAATATTCCTCAATTTCTTTAACTCTAATTTGATGCTTGAAAAGAAATGTAGCTAA
Organism: Bacteroidota bacterium; assembly: GCA_013288285.1. GTDB lineage: Bacteria > Bacteroidota > Bacteroidia > Chitinophagales > Chitinophagaceae > Nemorincola. The sequence goes on along the minus strand of JABDCE010000017.1, from coordinate 19,517 downwards.
TGCGATATCTAATGATATATTGGGATTTAGTAAAATTTCATTCTCAAGACTATTAATAATGGATGTTGTACAATTTAAAAAAGTTAGGGCAGTATCACTTTCAAAGTTTATTCTAACTCCTCCGGGTACTACAGATATAGACTTTATCCAGCGTTGGCGTTTACGATAGACAATTTCGCTTGTTGACGGTTTTACACTTTCAGATTCAAGATTAAAAGTTGTTGGTATGGTAGTTCGCTGTAGTATATATTTGGCTAATGCTTGGAATATACCCGCATCCTGGGGCTTAACAGCACCTGCCCATCTTTGTTCTGATGGAGAATATCCCCAATAGGCTTCCTTACAAATATTAACCCAGCCTTTGTCCTTTGTAAACGCAACAATAAATTCCTGGCTATTGTATGAAAAAAGTGAATACTTCTCCTGTGCTTTCTTGCCTATTGTTAATTCAATGCAAGATATTTCGCAAAGTTTTAGCCCTAATAATTGAGCATGATTAATTAACGTCTTACAAAGATGCTTACATAATATTCCAGGTTGTCGACTGCTGTAAAGTGTTTTTAAATGCTCATATGATTTGCATGTACAAGTAAGATTATACAAATTGACGTAATAAACACGGTTGGAACTAGATTCGCTATTGACAACTATATCGGTATTGAACTGAATGCCGAACGTTGGAACAGAATAGTCTCCTAAATAATTAAAAACAAATACTTCTTTGATAGTGCCATTGCTGACCACAACTTTATGACTCTTGTCAGATACTGTGTTATGACGTATGAATTCTTCAGTGCGTGAGCGCTTAAAAAGGCTAAGTATTTTTTCAAATATATTTTGCATAGTCCAAAGTCTTACTTCACGTTCTTATCCATCCAGTCAGATATGGCAGCTAATGCCGTAGGCGAGAATGTTTCTTCCAGTTGTGCATATTCCTGGAAGCTGCATGTTTTGCAACTCTGGAACAAATGATTCAATCCTTTCAGCTCCAGAGTTTCATGCTCTGGCGAATGGCTTTTATCCAGGCATTCTTTTACACCTACAAGGTTGCTGCCGGGCAATACCTGTATGTCTTTTTCTCCGTTCAGCGCCAGCACCTTGCACGACAGCTTTCTCAGGGTTGGTTGTGGGTTGTAAGAGATCAGGTACTTATACCACGGGTCTGAGAGCTTATTTACAATGCCGTCAACAAATTTTTCCTGGCTTCGGTTATCAGAGATATTGGTTGTTTCCAGCACCACATAAGAAGGGGTCTTTGCCCGCCACTCTGTTACTTCTTTGTTTACTTGTTTTCTGAATTCTTCTTTGTCATCCGTTTTAAGCGAGCTCTTTACCATTTTTTCGTATAGCTCCAGGTATTCATCAGTAGATTCTTTTTTGACGCCGCTTTTTTCAAACAACGCCGCCAATTGCTCCTCGTTCAGTTGCAGGCACGGCACGCCCGGCGCAGCCAGCAGCACTAAGAAATCCACGCCTTTGTCTTCCACGGCTATCATGGGTGCTATCATACCACCTTCGCTATGTCCCATCAGGCCAATCTTCTTCTGGTCTACTTCCTTTCTCGACCGCAGATAGTTCAGGCTCACGATCGCATCATTTTTAAAATCTTCTGAGGTAGCTCCTGAGAATTCTCCCGTCGATTTTCCAATTCCCCGGTCATCTACCCGCAATACGATGTACCCTTTTTTAGTAAGATAATCCGCTATCACTGCAAACGGCCTGTGCCCAAATAACTCCTCGTCGCGGTTCTGCTGGCCAGAGCCGGTGATCATCAGCACAGCGGGAAAAGGCCCTGCGCCATGAGGTATAGTGATCGTGGCTCCGAACTGAATATTGTTCGGCTCGTTGTGGTACACGACATCCTCGCTGATATATTCAAACGGTGGTTTGGGCGTCTGCGGCCTGTTTAGTGTAATTGCTTTATCGGTTTTCTTTAAGTCCAGTGTCAGCTTATGCCCGTTCTGCCTGAACTCTCCAAGTATATAATTACCGTCAATTTTCTTTCCGCTATACTTTGCCCTGCCACCAAGTGTGGTGATGAATATAGAATCTTCCTTTGCCACCGTATGGCTACATGCTATGTCCATTGCTGCCTGGTCGGGGCTGTCCATGGTACTATACAAGTTGTTGTCGGTGGTGTCTTTAATATTGAATACCAGCCTGATCGTTGTGCCAATGTTCAGCTTGCCTTCCCAACTTCCGGCAAATGAAGTTTGAGCGCTGCAATGCAAAGCTGAGAAGAACACACCAATGGTACACACCGCCTTAAGAAACATAACTAATGATTGATCTACAATTTTACGGATTTTTTTGACGGCAGGGGAGATCACTATATTATTTCCCCGGCAATCGTTGCATAGTTTCTACGAAACGACTATATTGTATCAATATGCAGAGCATGAAGAAAATAATCTTATTAAGTTTCCACATAGGTATTTTGCTTTCAGTCATAGCCAGTAACGAAAAGGCTTTTTCGCAGGGGTACAAAACTGTAGAATTAAGAGGATTTAATAGCGACATAGTAGTGAATGGCGAAACAAAAGACCCTCAGTCCACCATTACTAGCACGCCTTATTTCGGGGCAGATAACGTAGGCGGTGTATTTATGGCCGATGATTTTAATTACATGGGTTACAAGCCTGCCTATTTTTTCCCTGCCGATCGTATCGTTAATAGTACATTTTTCCCGGGCTTGGTTTATAAGTTAGCGCCGTATAATGCCAATAATTCCTTGACCCTTCACAACTCACAAGGCACGCTGGAGTTTGTTACACCCATTGCTGCAGATACATTTTATGTGTTGGCCACCTCTGGCAGTGGTGAGTCATATATCACCTATTCTGTTCGGTTTACCGATGATTCTACAATGTCGGGCGTAGCTTTTAACGATACTATTCCAGACTGGTATGTGCCCACTCATAACCAAAGTTTTGAGTCAGTGATCGGCAGCCGCTTCGTGATAAAGCAAGACAACGTAAAAAATCTTTTCCAGGTACGTTACACCGCGCCCGGATTGTATTGCTATTTGTATCCTGTAGGTTCGCCGAAGAAAATAAAAAGCCTTACAGCAACAGCTCAGGGTGACGGGTATTGCAATATCCTGGCAGTAAGTATAAAACCGCTCTAATAGCAACCTTCACTCTCAGTTTTTTTTCTTTTTTTTAATGTTTGAGACCGAATTTTGAATATAGGTTCGCAATAATGTCTGCGGGATCTATAAGCCATACCTTAGACGGTTTATTGTCGTATTGAGTGATGATCCGCTTGCTGTCAGCCGAAAAGAAATATCTGCGCGCTGTTCCTATAGGTAGAGTTGCTAATTCACCGGTCGTATCAAACAATCTGTACGTGTTGTAATACTTAATGAGCAGATACTTGCTGTCGGGGGAAAAGACAGCATCGCTCACATGAGATATCTTCGTTGGATTAACCGCCCTGTCAAGGTTAAAATAATAGCCAATATCTCCTGCCATTATCCATAAAAACGATTTATTGTCACGAGAACAAACAACATTCCTTAGATTATTATATTGTGCTGTTCCTGTTTCCTGCCGCCCGTTATCATAAAATATAACCGTAGCGTCGTTGACCGACATAAAAATAAATTCATTTTTAGCAGAAAAAAACGGTTTTGTTATTTTTAAATTATTATACTTTGATTTACGGGTCTCAAAAAATAGGCTGTGGCTGTTTTCCATATTCCAGAGCAGAATATGGTTATCGTTACTGTTATCAGCATCTGGGAATCCTGACGAAGAATACGCCAGTATTCTTCTGCCATCGGGCGAATAAAAAGCAGTATCGCATTTTTTGAATATAGTCAAAGTATCCTCTTTCTTCAGAACTTCGGTTTTAAAAGTTGTCCGAAGCAATATCTCCGTATTCACGTAAGCAACCAAGGTGTCTGATTTGTTCTGAGTTCCGGTCTTGGAAATTCTATAGCGCATTGTCGAATTAGTATCCTTTGAAAAAGACTTCAGTAATGCGCTTTTACGGTCGGGCGAAAAAAGAACGGAGATGCAACTGGTAGTAAAAATTGGTTGAGTGCTGCTGCGATCAATATTCCATATGCTGAATGTCCCGTTTTTTTGAAGCGCCATTAAGTGGTGGTTGTCGGCTGAAAATGATGCGGATATGACTGAGTCAGCGCTAATGTCTATAGGTATTCGACGGCCATCAGCCACATCTACCAAAGATAATTTTCCTTCATAAATAAGGAATACATTTCTGTTGTCTGCCGAATAACCTGCCAGGCTGAAAATGCCGGCAACGTTTCCTATAGGGTTCCCCACCAGTTTTCCGGTTTTGGTGTCCCATATTTTTAGGGTATCTGATGCTCTGGTAACTAACCTGCGGCTATCAGGGGAAAAACCACCCCTCGTATTTGCAGCCATGTATCCCAATATAGGAATTGAATCGGCTGAGTTGGTGACGCTGACAATTTTCCCTTTATTTCTATGCAGGGTAAAAACCAGGTTGCCATCGGTTGAAAAAGCCGAAAAATTAGCTGATTCCCAATTCCCGTACAAGGTTCCTTTCTCGTTGAAATTTTCGATGTTCCATAGTATGATCTCTTTATTGTCCGAAATTGCCCAAACGATTTTGGAGTTGGCACTGAAACCTGCTTTTATGATATTATTTTCTGAACCCGAAAGCGTTGCGATTTCACGAACGTAATTCCCCGTATCCCATAGTTTTACAGTATTGTCGTATATGGTGATGATCTTATTGCTATCTGGTGAAAACACAGCATCGGTAGCATTACCGTTAAAAAGTTGGAATTTATCCTTGGATAAAGTGCCTATCCCCATTGTCTCGTCGGTAAAAGTGAGTATTATTTTATTCCCGTTCGGCGAAAAAATAATCGAGTTAGGTACATTTCCAAGGTTCAGGAAATTAATAGTATCTGTATTTTTTTTAAGGTCGTAAAGTATAGCGCTGGAGTCCGACCGGCCTATGAACAGAAATCTGCCGTCAGGGGTATAACTGGCGAATACCAGGCTATCGAAATCCCTGACCAGAGATATGTCTTTTTGTTCAAGGTCATAAAGTTTCGCAGAAGTGTTTTTTGCGTCAAGGGTGTCATATGTTGTTGCTACCAGTAAATACCGGCCATCAGGCGAAAAGCTAATAGCGGATGGGGGATTATTCGCATCAATTAAAAATGAGTTTGTTTGTTTTCCGGTTAGTGCGTCAATTACCTTAATAGAATCATATACAGTTACATAAGCTTTTGCCCCGTTGTCAGAAATAACTGGGGATGTGTAAACGCCATCCATTCTAATGTCTGAAATTAACGTCCAGGAAGCCATATCCCATACATTAAGATAACCATTCCCTGCAGTGATGAGACTTTTTCCATTGCCGCTAAATACGGCTGATGTGCAGGACAGGTCGCTAGACAGTTTAACGCTGTCATTCTCATACTGCCCGGTTTCTGTATCCCATTTTTTTACGTAGTTCGAATCGTCTATTACAAGCACTTCCTTATTGCCCGGACAAGGGATTGAAAGTTTTGGTCCCACTGGTTTCACGTTATCGTCATTGTTACCAGATCCTCCAAAACTGCCTGAACTGGTCTCGTCATTTAATACTATTTTTTTCTTGCCATTTTTTGAGAAAATAACAGATTTTATAAAGTGGCTATTCGTATCCGTTGATATTGGAAATACAAGGTGGGGATTGTCTTGCGATTCATACACACTGGCATAAAGTGCATTTCTTGCATCCATATTACTATCGTCAATACTGTACGCAGATGCAGCTTGTCTTAGCCCCTCTGCAAGCAGATGATTTTTATAGATAGCAATAAATGCCTTGCCGGAGGCTTCATAGGATGACGCTATTCTGGATTTATTTTTTGCTACCTCATACATTTGTTTCGCTCGTTTGGCCAGGCTATCGGACTTGTTTTTTTGCTTTTGAATTTGTTCGAAAACTTGAACGATTTTCTCATGAGGCGTTGTTGCGGTGTTACCAGTCTCTGTGCAATCGGGGCATTCTCTTGCCGCTATCATTGCATCCTGGTATTTCTTTAGCGCCTCGCTATAATTATTGATTTTAAAATAATGGTCACCCTCCCTCATCGCGTTTTTGTAGCGTGATGCAGGGCTTTGTCCCATTGCAGGTATATACAGCAATACAAAAAATAGTATACTTATCCTTATCATGGCTTTCTTTTTTGACTACTTCTTTGAGTTGTTGTTACAGTTAATTCGTTTTTCTTCCGTTCTATCTGTTTATATAGGCTGTCGTCGGAATAGGCCTTAATCGAATCTAAAGCCTCTTTATAAATTTGCAGTGCGTAGTCATTATTCCCATTGTCCTGGTAGCTGTCGCCGTAGCTTTCTTTTTCCTTTGCTTTTGAAATTGCTGTTTGTTTTACCAGTGCTTTCAGAGTTTCTTTTGTCTCAGCTTCTTTCTTTGTCGCATTTGTTTCCGCATATTTAGCTTTAGCCGTAGCTGTGTCCGCTAATAGTTTGTCGTGGTTGGCTTCGACATATTTGGAGATTGAAAAGACAAATGAAACGGTCATAACGGAGAGTATGATCGCCAGCCCGGCAATCAGCTGCCTGCTTTTTTTCTTTTTCTCTAGCTCCTCTGCCAAAGCGTCTTCTTTTTGCTTCTGTATCGCCTTGTTACTGGCGTTTATCAGAGCCAGTTCGTCTGGATCCGTTATCTTATCCTTGTAAGGGTTAATGATATCCATCCTTGCTTTACTCAGTAACTCCGGCATGCCATTATTAGAACCGGCCTGGTTCAGGCTTATCTGCATAGTCAGTATCCTTCTTACTTCTATCAGAGCTTTTTCATCCACGGAGCGTTTTTTGGCTATCTGGCCGGCAAGTGCGTCATGTGCCAGTTCATATATATCGCCTTCTTCGGTATGCCGCAGCAACCGGTTGTCCTTAAATTGTTTTATTACTGCAACCAAAACGGGCTTTTCTGTCTTCGGTAGCTCTTTTTGTAGCGCTGCCATAGACATTGGTTTCTTCGTGCCGTCAAAGGTCACTAACGGAGACAGAATGTCCCAGATATCATCTTCACTTGTCTGGCTACCGCTTTTGCTGAGCTTACTGCTGGCACTGGCCACTTGCTCATCAAGAAAGTCGCGCAGTATGTCACCAATGTTGCCCATTTTTGTAATGGCTTCATTCGTAAATTCGGTATCGATGTACTGAACTCCCTCCGGCTTTATTTCGTCTGTGTTTGAGCGGTACAGTTTGTCTAAGAATACCTGCAGATAGGGGAGTTGTATAGTTAGCGATTTGTCTTTGTCTTTTATTTTATGAAAGATACTCTCCGTAATGGGACCTTCATCACCAGCCTTTATGGTTACATATGAAGTTTCTTTCAGTGCTGCAATGCCATTAATCACTTCCCGTACTTTGTCAATGCTCATCGGTTCCACACGCAATTTCTTACGCATGAGCTGGGGTACACTCTTTTCAAATTCGAACAGATTGCCCAGGTATTCTTCCCGCATACTGAAGATCATCTTCACCGGCTGGTCCAGCCGCAGTATTTCCTGTACGGTATTAATGAACTCCTCTTGTTCCGTCTTATCACCTATCACAAACAATTCTTCAAACTGGTCGAAGATGAGATAGATGGGACGGAAATTTTTAAGATAAATAGCTTTGAATGATTTTGCCAGCGGTGTTAGCTCGGCAACTGGGGCAGCAGTTTTAGTAGTATTGAATATGTCGAAATCCGGAATTTTTTCGTTGGCGCCGTTTTCTGCAAGTGCTTTATCCAAAGACCGGTTAAGGTTATCGCCCCTGCGGACATAGATCGCCAGCCAGTCGTGCGACTTGAACCTGCCGGCCAGTCCACATTGTATAAGGCTGGTCTTTCCGGTACCTGATGCGCCATACACCATCAGTATACTGGTTTGGAAGACCATTTCGTAAAGCGCATCTATTTCAGCTTTACGGCCAAAGAATACTTCTTTGTCATCTTGTCCGTAAGAATCCAGGAATTTAAATGGGTATATTTTGTCCATGCAGGTGGGTAGTTTATTGAGTGCTTCTTACTTGTGTCGACCTTGTTCGGGTCACGAGCCTATGATCGCTACTTTCGCTTCCTTCACCTGGCGCCACACAGTATCTAACTTCAGGTCGGTACGTTTTCCTTTGCCCTTAATTATATCATTGATCAGCGGGTCATTCTCTTGCGTGTCGGTGAACGTAATTTTTTGCGGGCTATTGTCGTCCAGGAAGCTATAGGTCATGACCTTATTGTTGAGTAAGTCTACGCAGCTATAAAAGCATATCTTCACACCTTCTGTTTCCTCCGTTAGTGCGTTATAGTCTATTATAAATGGGAACATATTAATGATGTCAGTTTCCTTTACACCCGGAAACAGGTTAGTATCGTCCAGGTTGCTCACCCGGTACAGCAAAACAGAATCTGTATTTATTGGGTTGTTGGCATAGTTCATCTTCTCGCTGTTTATATTCTGATCGCTGTCCTGACCCAGTGTCACATATTTATGCAGGTAACGCCCTTCGGTATTCCGCAAGCCCTCATAACCGATATTTTTGATCGATACTACCTTGTAAGCAGCCAGGAAGCTTGCTGCTGTCAATATCACAGATAGTTGCGTTTCTGCTTCTATACAATTTTTAGGTGCGTATTTTTCGTCAGTGTTCTTGATCGCATTTATATCCTGCAGTTTGCAGCAAGCATCAAAAAACGCTCCCTCAGTAAGCTGGCTTTCTATCGCCGAGAGCTCACTGATCGGCAGTGGTAAAGAATTCCCGGCATACACACCGCACAGGTTGCTCAGTAGTATCAGGTAGTCTCTTAAGGGCAGTTCGTTAGGGGTAACAAAGAAGTTATTAATTTTCTTTGTTTGTTCATCAGTAAGGGCATACCTGTGGCCCTTTTCTTTATTCCACAGATCAGAGATGATGGCAAAGCAGATTATTTGTAGCACTCTTTTGGCAGTTACCACGCACATATCTACATAGTCGTGTCGCCTGCTGTTGCTTTTAGAGTCCGCACCTATAGCAAAGAGCTTGGTGAGCTGCATCCCTATGATGCCTACAAAACTATAGGTGAGTATGGAAATGGAGTAGTTACTTATATCTGGCTTCGGATCCTGGCCGGCGGCCCAGCTTAGCAACTGCTCTGCCTTTGGGTTATATGGTATTATGGCATTGATCAGCTTGTCAAGAAGTATTTCATTAAATGGCGGGTCTTGCACTGTTTCCTGTACAAAAGTAGCATTGTTGATCTGCCCTATGTTATACGTTTTGTTTCCGTCAGCTACCGGAGCTGCACTATCTGGTGTATCCATTATCGTCTGCTCTTTTTAAGAAAAATTCGCACTGTCAATACTGTTGATGTTGTATATTTTGTCTGCGGTCTGTGTACTGGTATTGCCTGTATTTACAGTTACGGTGCTATTCGTATTTCCTGATATTACATTGTTGCTGTTACCGGTAACATTTATAGCGGCGGCTCCTGTTGGTTCGGGGTGCTCATTTTTCGTAAACGATACCGCATCCAGACGGTCCAGTTCTTTGTTGAACTGATTCCACAGATCGTTAGAGTCAGTGAAAGGGCTGATAAAGTGGCCCATCTTATAGAGCTTGTCTTTGAATGCGGTAAGGCTATCTTCCACTGGCCCTGTGGTGTTTTTGAAGTAGGTAAAAATAAATGGCTTGTCGGTCGCTTTGAACTGGCCGATAGCATTATCAAACTCCTCGGCTGTATACATGCCCAGCTTGGTGTACCCCAGCAAAACGAACAGATCTGCACTCTTTACTTTTTTGTCATATTCGCTTTGAGAGCCATTTGCCCCCATTCGTGCAGACAGGTCTTCCCAAATGTCTAAGTAAAGAAAAATACCCCTGTCAAACCAAGTCTTGCATTTGCGGTATATCTCAATCTCAAAATTGTCTCTTTCTGGTTTTAGTTCATTAGAGGAGGCTAAAAAAATACGGATTTGTTTCATTTTCAGTAGGTTATTTTAGTAGATTACCTTCTATTAATTAATTATTTATTTTATTCTGATCCAAAGCTAATAAAATGTTTCAGCTATTCATAGCTATCTCTTTGTGATAACAGGCTATTGACAAAAAGCAAAAAGCCACGGAAACTCCATGGCTTTCTACTTCAAAATATTGGTTTGGGGCTATTCCCTTATATCCATTTCCTTGATCAGGTTATCGGCATGTCCCATTTTGTCTATCAGGAAGAGTATGTAACGTACATCACACACTATTGTCCTTTTATACTTACTGTCAAACGCAATGTCGCCGCTCATTGCTTCCCAGTTGCCGTCAAATGCAGCGCCTATCAGTTCCCCGTATGCGTTTATCACTGGGCTGCCTGAGTTACCACCGGTTATGTCGTTATCAGTGATAAAGCACGTATGCAGCGTGCCGTCGCGGTCGGCATAAGGCCCATAGTCCTTTTCATTGTACAGTTCTATCAGTTGTTTCGGTACGTCAAATTCGTCACTGCCGGGCTTATACTTGGTCATCAGCCCGTCAAGTGTAGTGAAATAGTTGTCATGCACGCCGTCTTGCGGATCATAGCTTTTTACCTGGCCATAGGTGATGCGCATGGTTGAGTTCGCATCTGGGTACATCATCGTATTCTTCTTCTGCATCATTATCTGGCGCAGGTATTCGCGGGATAGATCAGCTTTCTTGCTCGCAAATGCCTCTATCTTAGGCTGAAAATTCTTACTGTAGTTACTCGCAAAACTTAACGCATAGCTTACGGCTGCGTCGCTCTTCAGCTTGGCAAGGCTTGGCTGCTTGCAGAATGCGTTGAACTTATTGCTGTCCACCAGGAAAGTATGCGCGAAGATATAGTCAGCATATGCCCCGTAAGTCTTACCATGATAAGCGTCCTTAGCTTTATTCTTATCGTTCAGTATCACTTTTGCGTACACTTCCGGCAGTTGGTCAGCAGGCACATTATCGTGGTAGAGTTTTGTCATCTCCGCCAGCATATCTTTTTCCGTACCGGGGTCAAATTCTTTCATATTTGCGCGGTAAGTGGTGCGGGCCATATTTACATATTTATCCACGGTGTCCTGGGTCATGGTATTTGCCTTGCCCTTCTCACCGGCATGCCTTTCGTATGCGTCGTACAACGGCTTCAATGCAGAGCCAACACGCGCTATAGCAGATGCCCTGAAACATTCATTATAGTACACCGCATGTTTCGCATAAGGTTTGTAAGCCGCGTAAATACTGGCAAAATTGCCCAGCAGGTCGGTATTCATACCATTTTCACGCTCCCATTTAGAGAAGTTGTCCTCGCTTTTCATCTTTTCACTCACTACGTTCAGGCGTTTCAGTTGCTCGGTCTGCCCTATATAGTACTTCCAGTAGTTGGCTATGCGTGAATACAATGACGTCAGTTGCAGATAAGTACCCTTGTTCATGTCCATATGACGGCGCATGATGTTCAGGCGCAGGTCCCGGCATGCTACAATGGCCGGGTTGGTTACATTCACCGCCAGGTCCACACCATAAGAAACTTCATAACGGTTGGTACGTCCCGGATAACCGAATATCATGGCATAGTCCCCTTCGCGTTCTCCTTTTATAGATACCGGCAGAAATTTCTTCGGATGATAAGGTACGTTTGTCGCACTGTATGGTTTAGGCTGGTTGTTCTCATCTGCATATACCCGGAACATCGAGAAGTCAGAAGTGTGGCGTGGCCACATCCAGTTATCAGTATCACCGCCAAATTTGCCCAGCGATTTGGGTGGAGTGCCTACCAGGCGCACATCCGTATACTTCTTGTATATCAGCAGGAAAAACTGGTTGTCATTGAAGTAGCCTTTTACGTTGGCCACATACTTGCCTTTTTCGCTTTCTTTTTCTTCAATTTCTTTGCGTATAGCATCCAGCTTTTTAGTGTATTCTTCTCCGGTAGCGTTGCCCACAGCTGCTTTCACCCTGTCGGTCACATCATCTATATGTTGCAGGAACAATGCCGTTACACCTTGTGCAGGCAACTCCTCGCTCATATTGTGCGCCCAGAATCCGTTATCCAGCAGGTTGCGGTCTACTGTGCTCAGTGTAGCTATGGCGTCATAACCGCAATGGTGGTTAGTGAGCAACAGCCCCTTGTCAGAGATCATCTCAGCCGTGCACCCGCCGCCAAACTGGAGTATCGCGTCTTTCAGGCTGCTGTGGTTGATGCTGTACAGGTCTTCTTTCGATAGCCTCAGCCCAAGGCGAAGCATCTCATCATAGTTCTTCCCTATAAGGCTTGGGATCCACATTCCCTCGTCAGCCCAAGCGCTCTGCAGCGACATGAACGCCACAAATAACAAAAATATTTTTTTCATTTGATCCCTGTTTTTAAATAGACAGGAACAAATGTAATTCTACAATCTGATAATTTATAGCTCCGGAAAGGCCCTGCCTGCCGGTATACCCCATAAAATAACCCCTGCATTGCTACAGGGGTTACAGTAATTGGCACAAAGAGGTTGATGTTACCTGTGCATCTCTTCTTGTCTTTCCCGTTTAAATTCCTTTTTGCGCGCCTTCATATTTTTCCTGCTTGCCTGGTTGGGCCGGTCACGAAACATTTTCTTTTTTATTTTGCTCTCTTTTTTTTCCGATTTCCAGCCTTTCCGTGCCGTCCGGGGGCTGTAATACTCTTGTGCCGATACCGAGTAGCCCGCCAGCGACCCTATGAATAACAATGCGATCAGGATGTAGTTTCTCATTATTTTGTGTTCGATTGAATAACAAAGTTAGAAAAAGAATCAAATCCGCATGCATAAAAATAGCCGTTGCAATAAATACAACGGCTATCTCGCATAAATAAAATCTTACTATTTTGATTGTGCGTCCTTCAGGTTCGCCTTATCATGTTTCTTTTCTGCCTTTTCGTTCTTTTTCATGGCTTTGCGTTCGCTGCCATTGTATTCTTTCTTATCGCTCTTTGTTTCTTTTTTCTCCGTCTTTGTTTCTTTTTTAACGGTTTTCGGCCCCACGTCCTGGGCGGATAAATTAGACACGCAGAACATACCGATCATTAAAAGCGCAATTGATGTGTACTTTTTCATTTTACTTGGTTTTTAAATGAGATGATGAATTTGACTTACCCCGTTTAAAAATCATGCCTGCGAACGGTTCTTTTTAGTTGGCCTACATTCATTTACATATTTCTGGTTCGCGTCTACACGTTGCCCCTGCGGATAACTCCCAATAAAAACGAAGCGATAGCCAGTACCAGCAATACATAAATAATGCCGCCGGCATGCCATGCAAATTCTCCCAATGCCCAGCTAATAACCAGGATTACCGCGATGATATACAATAGTGATCTCATGATGTTAGTTTGTTTAGTTGATGTTACACATAATAATACTGTGCCAACAAACAAAGCCTCATTTACGGGTAATCTGCGGGCGGCAACTCCCTCGTGATCCGGGTTATAGGGAAGTAATGCCGCTTCCCGTTGCAGGTATATGATAGTAAGGCAATACCCTTGTAGCCGATCGGGGAAGGGTGGGCCACCTTTCCTTCATTTAACGCCGACTCAGGGTCACTGTACGCAGATTCGTCGCGGGTTACCTGCCCGCTTATCTCAAATCTCACCGAACCTTTCTTCCTTATCACCCTGGTATTTGTATAAGGGTTGCTGTTTGTCTGTTCAGTCACCAGTATTGCTTCTTGTCCCAGCCATAAAGTATCTGGTAACGGTTCTTTTTTATACTGGGTAAATTCAACCGTGAAGGTATAGTTGTCACCGCTTCTGCCCGCAATGCCTCCGCTCCAGGCCATGTGTACCGCAGCTACCAGCTTCACTTTTTGCGCGCAAAGCATCGTAGGTATACAGAGTATCAGTAATCCCGCGAGTATTGGCTTATTGTTCATCACGCTTTGTTGAATGTAAAGCACGTTAACGGTTGGCTATATCAGCGCCAGCCCCATTTGTACCAGTCCTATCAGCAGGCCCAGCACTGCCGCCACTATCTCCAGGAACCAGAATTCTTTCTTCATCACCGCATTAAGTATCTCTTCCAGCTTATCAGATGAAAAGTTTGATACCTTTTCGGTTACCATTTTTTCAATGTCTATCTTCTTACTCAGCGAGTCGGTATATTGATGAATGATCTCTGGCAACAGCAGTTCTATTTCCTCCATCATCCCATCCTTTATTTTCTGCATCGTATCCGCCCCTACAAACATAGATATCACCGGCAGCTTCTCCTTTAGCTTCACCTGCAGAAAATTATCCAGGTGCTTTTCAATGGTCGGGTTTAGCCCCTTCAGCATTTCCGGGTCTTTGAGTTGAGTAGCTATCTCGCTGAAGTGTATGAGTTCCTGCGCCACCATGCTGCCCAGTTTTTCCGCCACCTGCTGTTGCCGCTTTGGGAAAACGCCTTGTATGGTTAAGCCCAATATGCGCACTGGCTTCCTCGGGTGAAACAGCATTTTTATCGCCACCCAGGTAGTTACCCAGCCTATAAATGACGAGATAAGCGGCTGTAGCCAAAACATTAAATTATTCATACGCGGATGCAGTGCTCACTTAAAAGCTGGCAAAAAAATGATACCTGATTATCGTTTTGGATGTTATACTGTACCTATAAGTTTCTTCAGGTAAACACCATAACCGCTTTTATGATAGATAGTTGCGAGCTTATTCATCTGCTCGTCATCTATCCATTTGTTGCGGTAGGCTATCTCCTCTATACAACCTATTTTCAGGCCCTGCCGTTTTTCTATAACCTCTATAAATTCACCGGCCTCTATCAGTGAGTCAAATGTTCCGGTGTCTAACCAGGCAGTGCCACGGTCCAGTACGCCTACTTCCAGTTTACCCATTTCCAGGTATACTTTGTTTACGTCTGTGATCTCCAGTTCACCACGGTGAGATGGTTTTATGGCTTTCGAGATGGCAACAATATCGTTGTCATAAAAATACAGGCCCGGCACCGCATAGTGCGATTTCGGCTTTTCAGGCTTTTCTTCTATGCTCAGTACTTTGTTGTTCTTGTCAAACTCCACAACGCCATATCGCTCCGGGTCACCTACCTGGTACGCAAACACCACAGCTCCGTCCGGGTTCGACTTCTTCTTCAGAAGCGTGCCCATGCCCGACCCGTAAAATATATTATCCCCAAGCACTAATGCAGCCGGGTCTTTACCTATAAAGTCAGCGCCCAGTATGAACGCCTGCGCCAGCCCTTCCGGCTTAGGCTGCACCACATACTCAAAGCTGCATCCTATCTGGCTGCCATCTCCCAGCAATTTTTTAAATGCCGGTTGGTCTTCAGGTGTAGTGATAATAAGTATTTCCCTTATCCCTGCCAGCATCAATGTAGATAGCGGGTAATAGATCATGGGTTTATCGTATACAGGCATTAGTTGTTTGCTCACGGCTATAGTAAGCGGGTATAAACGGGTGCCAGAACCGCCGGCAAGAATAATTCCTTTCATAGTCTTAATCGTTGTTTATGAAAAATTGACTGTGCAAAAGTAAGTGAGAATGTCAAAATAAGTTCTACTAAGTAAGCGATAGCTCACATTCTTTTTATAACTTATTTCTTTTTATGAAACAAGTCATTCAGGCCACCTTTCACCTTATCCTGGGCGTCTTTTACCGGGTCTGGCTTTTTGTCACCGGGGTTACTACCACCTTGTATCTGTTGTTTTATGGCGTCCTTGGCAGTATTTACGGCCTGTGTCTTTATGGCTTTTACCGTATCCTTTACTGCCGTTTTCACCACTGTCTTTACGCTGTCCACTTTTTGCTGCACTTCTTTCTTTATTTCTTCTTTTACATTGTTCACAGCATCACCCACCACGTTTTTAAGGTTGGTCTCTATTTTCGGGTTCGTGGTTGTCCCGGTCACTTTTACAGCCAGGTTCACTTTATCGCCCACTTTCACCGGCACACCCTTGCTGGCTGCCTGGCTCACTAAGTTACTGATCATGGAGCTGCCTGCGGCGCCCATCATCGCTGTCGGCACGGCCAGGTTTATACCGTAGTTAATTGTATTATCAAATCCATGACTGCCAGCAATTTCCGCGTCTACTCCGCCTATGTTCATTTTGTAAGGCTGCACAGTTACACGGCCATTTTCAAAGGTGAAAAACACCTTGGTGTCCTGTATCTTTATGGTTTTGAACTGGGTCAGGTGCAGCTTATCCGAAAGCTGGTCTGTAACAGGGAAGTTGCTCAGCACACAGCCCAGCGTCATCAGGTCGCCCTTGCCGGCCAGTGAATTCATCACCGGGCTCATATCAGGTCCCAGCTTGCCCGTCATCGTCAGGTTAGAGGTCATCTTGCCCGACTGTATATATTTAGCCACAGGCATCATTTTCTGCACGGTATTAAAGGTTGCAAACGTTTGCTGCACGTCTACTGCCTGTACTCCATACTCAAAAGCGATATCCGGGTTCTTCTTGTCGTTCTTGGTAGAGTAGCTGCCGCTCATGGTCAGTAAGCCCCCCAGCGCATTACCAGATACGCCCTGTAGTGTTACTGTCTCGTTACGTACCACAAGGCCGCCCTTTACGTTGGTCAGCGTTATGTTATCATACTTTACTGATCCCACGCTCATATGCAGCTCCACGTCTAAGTTCGATGGTACCAGGAATGGTACTGTAGATGGTGGTGCCGCTGTAGTAGCAGTCGTTGTTGTAGGCGTCCCCATCCATTTATTTACGTCTATCTTATCCGCCGCAAAATTGAATGACCCACTCAGCGATTCATTGTGCAGGTAGTAGCCCAGCAGGTTATTGATGCTGCCATCGCCGCTGAATACCGTTTTCATATATGCTCCCTTCAGGTTCGACATCGTCACATTCTTAGGAGTAAACGTGAGTATCAGGCTATACAGGTTCAAGCCATCTGGATAATCTTTCGAAGTGTAGGAAAGATTGGTCATGCCTATCGTTCCCGATGCATCTATCTTATCAAATTCCTTTTTCTGCGCAGCCGCCATCGATCCCTTTACCGATACATCAGCAGTGATGATACCTGCGAGTTTTGTACCGCCTTCCAGCTTCACAAATTTCTGTATTTCGGTCAGGTCCAGCTTTCCTTTCGCATTGGCGTCTATCCATTGGTCAGTTACCGGTGTTTTCATCAGCATCCGCAGGTCAAATGGCTGTGTACCCAGTGCCACATGGCATTTCTCCAGGTTCACTACCGTATGGTCGGGCACACCGTCAGGGTTGGTCACGTCCAGCTTCACCTGTATGTCAGCTACTTTCTCCGGCAGGTCAGGGTATTGGAATGAGCCATCCTGTATACCAAGGTCTACATGGAAAGCAGGCATCTGTTTCTTGTTATACTTGCCTTTTACAAAACCGCTCAGCGTTAGCTTACCAGATGTTTTAATGTCCTTAAAGTTGCTCTGGTACACACCAGGCACTAACGATAGTATGTCTTTGAAATCATTAGATGGTGTGCTGAACTGCACGTCTACTATCATATTGTTGGTGTCTGGCATCTCCACAGATCCCTTTGTCGATAGGCGCAGGCCGTTAAGCTGTATCTTGTCTGTGTTGAAGGTGTACTTGTTGGTTTTATTATCTATTTGCAGGTCCAGGTCTATGGTCGTTTTTACATCGTGCAGGTAGCTGATGTTGCCATCTATGAATGTCAATGCCTCTATATCGGTCTTTGTGGCCAGTGTAAATGCGTCACTGCTGAAGTCGCCTGATCCGCTATGGTTCAGGTTATTGATAATGGCGTGCATCTTACCCTGTTCGTCATTGTATTCTATATACCCGTTTTCAATAGAGTACTTCCTCAGCTTCAGCGCAAAAGGTTTTGCAGGTGCCGCAGGTGCAGTTGGTGGTGTCGGCTTGGTGATGTTCCAGTTGGCGCTGCCATCGGTATGCACTATGGCATGTATACGGGGCGTCACAAGTGCTATGTTTAGTATGTCATAGCTGCCATTGATAGCCTTCATAAGGTCCAGCGCTATATCTATGCTTTTTGCAGAGATCAAGGTATCATTCTTAAACGCATCTTTCCCCACTATGCTCAGGCCCGTGATGCTTACAGAGAGGTGTGGAAAATTGTGTATCAGCGATATATCCACATCCTTAAAGTCTGTGGTAGCATTGAGCTGCTCGTTGAGCTGCGTTTTCACTACAGCCATTATCTTGTCTTTGAAAAATACAGGGATAATGATTGCCGCCCCTATGAAGAGCAATACGATAATGCCTATAAATATGAAAAAACGCTTAATTAATTTCCCTATATTCATAAAGATACTTTGTATATTTAAGTGCAAAAGTAAGATTGTAATACCAATAATAAAAAAGAATAGCTTTGTTCGGTTAAACTTTCCGGATTTTGATTGGTCAAAGGCGACTCTAGGGAGTATCTTCAATGCTCAGTTTTAAACGACCACACTTTCAGATGAAAAAATTCGGCGCAGCGGCGTTTTTATTACTTCTTGCTTTTTCTTTCGTTTCCTGTAAGAGTTCCAAACATTCCAAAAAGAGATTGCCCGGCACATGGCAGGCCGAACCGATAACCATAGACGGCAACAACAAAGACTGGCCATCGCCATACCCCGAATATGATGATAAGGCGCAACTGGGTTATGCTGTATCCAATGATAAGAACAACCTGTATATAACCGTCGAGACCGGCGATCCCGCCACCCAGTTGAAGATCATGCGCAATGGCCTTACAGTGTGGATAGACAAAACCGGCGAAAAAAATGAACAGACCGCCATCAACTTCCCCATACCTAAGGAGGCGAGCGATGAAGACAAGCCCAAATCTAGCAAAAAACCTTCTTCAGGCCAGTGGCAGCAGGGCAATGGCGGCGGACAGGACAAGCAGCGCCTGGAATTGGAGGACAAGGTAAGGGCCGAACTGGAAACCGCTAACGAGTTTTCTTTGCAGGGCTTTAAGTCATGCAATCTGCAATACCCCATTCTCGCAAAAGACTCCTGCGGAATTCAAGTAAGTATGGCACTCGATATGGACAATGAACTTGTATGGGAAGCTGTTGTGCCGTTCAAAACATTTTATACAAAAGCCGAGATCGACAGGCGTGACAAGGGTAAGCCAATGAGCATCTCTGTTGAGACAGTAGCCATGAAGCGCACATCAGGTGGCGGAGGAAGTGGTAACCATGGTGGTGGCGGAGGTGGTGGTATGCGCCCCGGCTTCGGCATGGGTGGTATGGGCATGGGTATGCGCATGGGGGGCGGAGGTGGCGGGTCTCATGGTAGTCACAGCCAGGGTCAGGCCAATAGTATGATGGAGCCGGCCTACAAAAGCACCAAGACCTACAAAAAATTCGGAATAGGCTGGAGCGACGCCCTGCCTAAAGATAACCCGGCAAAGTAAGGAAAGTCATCGTTCCCCTCGTTCATGGCATGGTTATGTAGTATCTCATTGGTATAACACTACGAAACATGAAACTCTCCAGGTTAATAGCATACAGTGCTGCCGGTATCATCACCGGGCTGCTCATCGAAAACAAAGCATTGGTAATGAAACAATGCGCCGCTGCAAAAGCACGCTTACTGAAAAAGAAA
>JABDCE010000016.1:42689-45279 GCA_013288285.1 Bacteroidota bacterium | reverse complement strand
TTTCTCCTTCGCAAATGCCCTCGAAATAGTATACTTCGTCTTGCCAGATGAGGCAGATGACGGCTTTATAAAAGGCGCTGCGGTCGGTGGCTTCGCCAAGTTCGTGCAGTACTTTCTGCAGATTCTGCTCGTCGTTGCGGGAGCCGGAATAATGTGCGCTATCAACGCCGGGTGCGCCATGCAGGGCATTGACACAAATACCACTATCATCGGCAAAGACATTCTTACCGGAGAAGGCATGTATTGCGGATGCTTTGGCAAGGGCATTCTCTTCGAAGGTGTGGTATGGCTCCGGTATATCGTGCGTAAAACCAATATCCCTGAGCGAGAGCAGGCCGATGTTTGATATCATCGGCCTTATCTCGCTTAGTTTGTGCTCATTGTTAGTGGCTATGACTAATTGCTGCATGTTAGTTCCATTGCATGGTAGCGAAGCTGCTGCTGACCACAAGGTCTTTGCTGCCGGCGGTATATTTATAAAAGCCTTCTCCTGATTTGGCGCCGAGGCGGCCTGCCTGCACCATATTTACGAGCAGGGTAGCCGGTGCGTATTTAGGATTGCCTATGCCGGTGTATAAGACGTTGAGTATAGACAAGCAGGTATCGAGCCCAATGAAGTCGGCGAGCTGGAGCGGGCCCATGGGGTGTGCCATGCCCAGCTTCATAATAGTATCTATCTCTGACACGCCGGCCACACCTTCCTGCAGGGTGATGATGGCCTCATTGATCATAGGCATGAGGATGCGGTTGGCCACAAAGCCGGGATAGTCATTGGCTACGCAGGGTACCTTGCCCAAGGTGCCGGACAGCTCGTACACCGTCTTGGTAACTGCGGCATCAGTAGCATAGCCATTGATCACCTCTACCAGCTTCATTACGGGAACGGGGTTCATGAAGTGCATGCCTATTACTTTATCGGGCCGCTTAGTGACGGCACCAATGCGGGTAATGGATATAGAAGAGGTATTGGTGGCAAGTATGCAGTGCGCGGGACAATGCTCATCGAGCTGGCGGAAGATATTGAGCTTGAGGTCTACGTTCTCTGTGGCGGCCTCTACGACCAGGTCGGCATTCTTTACTGCCTGTGCCATGTCGGTAAATGTACTGATGCGGGACACGGCGAGCTGCATGGCCTCCGCGGTCAGCGAACCCTTGGCTACCTGGCGCTCCATGTTCTTGCCTATGGTGGCGAGGGCTTTGTCGAGCGCTCCCTGGTTGATATCCATCATGTGGACATCGAAACCGTTCTGGGCAAACACATGGCAGATGCCATTGCCCATGGTACCTGAACCGATAACTGTAACTGTCTTTATATTCTGTGACATATATGCTTGTTTTCGGGGTGCAAGGTAAGCGAAGATGCCAAAATAAAATCCATCATTTCAACAATTCTGTTCCATTTCTGCGGCGTTGCAAAAGTCCTTAAATAATACATTATTCGCGGATTTTGCTCCTTGCATAAAAGAAACATAATCATTAAACTTTATAGATTTTATTTTGGCAACTTCACTTACAACTGGCAGGCAAAGACAAAAAAGGGCAAATTAAATTTGCAGGAAAACCAAAGGTTTGGCGGTAATTATACGTCTTATATAATGATCTGCACATAGTGCCGCGCACGACAGGGTTTCTACCCGGTTGTGCGTGGTCATTATTATTTTTTGCAAATATGAGTGACATGGATTGAAAAATTAAGATAATCAGGTGTAAATAACGAGATTTGTGAGTATTTACCCGTTTACATAAGCGCATAGTATTGAACGTGAGCAGGAGTTTTTATCGTGTATTGTTTTTATTGGTTTTCTTAGCGAAGAGCCTGAGTAGTTCTGCGAGCCATATATATGGGGGAGAGTTGCTGTATACGCATGTGACGGGAAATACATATGCTGTGAAGCTTACCTTGTATGGAGACTGCAGCGCCAACGCAACAACTTTTGCGTCGCTATTTACGGCTGTGCCTGCGGTGGATATCTATAATTCCGGTACGCTGGTGACGTCTATAAACCTGACCGGGACGGAACTGGGAACGGAAGTATCGCCGGTATGCCCGGCCCAGATCGGCAATACGAGTTGCAACGGCGGAACCCTGCCCGGTGTGAAAAGATTTGTTTACGTAGATACAGTGACGCTGCCGGGCGTATCGGCCAAGTGGCAATTCATATACCATGGGTACAACGGAGCCGCGTCGCCATCGGGGCGGAGCAACAGCATCACCAACATTGACAATATAAGCGTGGGTGTAACCCCTGCTACGACCACTGTGATACAGCTGGAGGCAGACCTGAATAATACGATAGGCGATAACTCATCACCCAACTACTCGACCATTCCCACACCATTTTACTGTATTAACCTCAATGAGCAATACAACCATGGCGCGATAGACCCGGATGCTGATTCGCTGGCATTCAGCTTAGTGCCGGCAATTGACGCCAATACGGAAGCTCCTGTTTATTATTTATCGCCGTATACGGCCACTGCGCCGATGGCGACTGCGTCCGGGGCTTTCAAATTTGATACGCTGAACGGCCAGATATCTTTTACCGCCAGCGCTGTGCAGGATGCGCTTATAGTGTGCGAAGTATCGGAA
>JABDCE010000016.1:0-42679 GCA_013288285.1 Bacteroidota bacterium | reverse complement strand
GTGGCCGTATACGGCGATAAATAATAAACAGGAGCTTCCGTATTGGCGTCAATTGGCGGCACTAAGCTGAAGTATCGGAATACAGGAAGGGTGTGCTGATAGGAACGAGCGAAAGGGAGATGACCTTTGTAGTGCTGAACAACTGCACGAATACGCCACCTGCGGTGACCATGCAAAATGTGTCGGGCGGCACTATCACCGGCCTAAACGATGTGAATATATGCATAGGCACACCCAATCTGTCGTTCGACCTGGCATTCACCAATCCGGGCAATGACGATATAACGCTGACCAGCAGCATACTGCCGGGCTCATCAACGCTGAACATCACCGGTAATCCCGGAATGAGCCCGTCTGGAAGTTTTAGCTGGGCGACCGGGAGTGTGCCTGCCGGAGTATATACTTTCTACCTGACGCTGCAGACAGACCATTGCCCGATACAGGATAAGCAGACGATAGCCTATACTATCAACATTACGCCAATACCTTCACTGGCTATCACTACACTGGCCCCTACCCAGTGCATACATGACGCCTACGTAGAGTATGACCTGAAATATGGTTACCTGCCGAGGACACTGACGATAACGGACAGCACCGGAGCCATTTTTAAAATCTATACGGACAGTACAGGAGTCATCAGAGATAGCCTGCCTTATGGACTTTTCAACTTTGTGGTGAGCTCTGACCCTTTATGTGCGGCAACACGTGTGTACAGCGTAAAGGACAGCGGATCGCTGCCACTGAGCCCCGTGACCAGGAGCTATTGTATAGACGTACCAGACAGCGCAATAGATGTGGGTCCGCTGGGGCCGGGCGCTATTATTACCTGGTACAACTTCAACCTTTCGCCGGCTTACTACGCGCCTGTGCCGAATACAAAAAAAGTAGGCACCCAGGCTTGGTTCTTTACAGAGCAATATAAGATATGCTCGTCGGGATATGTGCCGGCCATAGCTACGATACATGCATTGCCAGACGCGAAGATCATCAGCATACCGCCTACTATCTGTTTGGGAGATACGATATACCTGGCGGGTGCCGGGGGAGTGACCTATGTATGGTCACCACAAAATGAGATATTCAATGACTCTGTTACCGGCAGGCTGTATATACGCGTGCTGGTACCTACAACTATACAACTGAATGTGACGGACCAATATGGTTGTACGGATTCTACTTATGCCAGCTATAAGAATATAGAGTACTGCTGTACGTTCTCCTACCCTAACGCTTTCACGCCGAACGGGGATGGGAAGAACGATGGGTTCAAGGTGCTGAACTTTGGCAACATGATGAGCTACCACCTGATGATCTTTAACCGGTGGGGGAATATGGTGTTTGAGACCATGGACCCTGAGGCCTACTGGACGGGGAAATTCAACGGGCTGCCGTGTGATATAGGCACCTATTATTTTTACTTCAAGGGGCAGTGCCTGACGGGAAGGACGGAAGAGCATAAGGGCGATGTGATACTGATACGCTGACGGCAGGCACGTAGAAAAGATTCTGTGTAGCATGTAAGAATATGCGCGAGATTTGTCAGATAAAGGTTTTACCTGTTTTATAAATAAGTACCTTATTCAAGTGAGCAGAAAATTATACAGGTTACTGCTATTGTTGCTGTGCGTGGCCGGGAGCTACCGCAGCTCAGCTACCCATATATACGGGGGCGAGCTGCTGTATACTTATGTATCGGCCAATAAGTACCTGGTGACGCTTACCGTTTATGGGGACTGTTCGGCAGACAGCGCCATATTCCATTCGCTGTACTCTGCTGCCCCCATAGTAGATGTTTATAATAGCGGCCTGTATTATGGGTCTATCACACTGAAAGCAACATTGCTGGGGTTGGAAGTATCGCCAGTATGCCCGGCACAACTGCACAATACCTCGTGTAACGGTGGCACGCTGCCTGGTGTGAAAAAATTCGTGTATTCGGATACGATCATCCTGCCCGAAAAATCGCTGGACTGGCAATTTATTTTTGGCGGGAACATGGGCGGCCTGGGATCGATACAGGCGGGACGCAGCAACCATATAACGAACGTACTGAACGCAGGAACAACCGTGATGCAAATAGAGGCCGACCTGAACGACAGTACAGGCAATAACTCATCGCCGGTATACTCAGCAGTGCCTACACCATTTTACTGTATCAATCAACTGGAACAATATAGCCAGGGAGCGATAGACCCGGACGGAGATTCACTGGCCTTTGAGCTGGTGAATGCTATCGATGCGAATGGCGGCTCATCGGTCAATTACCGCAGCCCGTTCACCGGATCCAAGCCGGTATCTACCGCGGTGGGTAACTTCCTGTTCGACCCGCTGAACGGGCAGGTGACCTTTACCCCGGACGTTGTACAGGATGCACTGGTGGTGTGCCGCGTATCGGAATACAGGAAGGGTGTGCTGATAGGAACAAGCGAAAGGGAGATGACGTTTGTGGTGCTGAACAACTGTAATAATACACCTCCAGCCGTGACTCTGCAGGATGTGTCGACGGGACGCGTGACCGGCAACAATGTGATCAATATATGCGTGGGCACGTCCAACCTGAGGTTCGACCTGGGGTTCTCGAATCCGGAGGGATCTGATATAACCCTGAGTAACAGTACCCTACCGGGCGCATCGACGCTGAATATAGGTGGCAATAACACGCCTACACCCAGCGCCTCGTTTGAGTGGGTGACGGGCAGTGTACCCTCTGGCATTTATACTTTTTACCTGACCCTGCAAACAGACCATTGCCCGATAGAGGATAAACAAACGATCGCCTATACGATCAATATAGCAAGCGTGCCGCAATTGTCGATCCAGACCCTGTTGTCTACCGAGTGTGTACATGACGCCTATGTAGAGTATGATATAAAGTACGGATTCCCGCCGAGAACGCTGAATGTAATGGAGGGGAGCGCACTCTACAAAAGTTATATAGATACCACTGGGGTGGTAAGGGATAGTCTGCCAGTTGGTGTTTTTATCGCTATTGTGAGCTCTGATACCTTGTGCGCGGCAACGCAGACATACACGGTGAAGGACAGTGGCACACTGCCACTGGCCCCGATAATCAGGAATTACTGTATAGACGTGCCAGACAGCGTGATAGATGTGGAGCCAATAAGGCCGGGCGCTCTTATTAACTGGTACAACCTCAATCTATCGCCGGCCTATTTTGCGCCTGTGCCGAATACTAAAAAAGTGGGCACACAAACGTGGTTCTTTACAGAGCAGTATAGAGTATGCTCATCGGGGTATGTGCCAGTTATAGCTACGGTACATGCGTTGCCGGCTGCACAGATCATCAGCATACCGCCTACCATTTGTTTGGGAGATACGATATACCTGGCAGGTGCGGGCGGAGTGACCTATGTATGGTCGCCACAAAATGAGATACTCAACGACTCGGTTACCGGCAGGCTATATATACGTGTGCTGGTGCCCACAACGATACAACTGAATGTAACTGATGAATATGGCTGCACAGATTCGACCTATGCGAGCTATAAGAATATAGAGTACTGCTGCACCTTCTCCTATCCCAATGCGTTCACGCCCAACGGGGATGGTAAGAACGATGGGTTCAAGGTGATCACCTTTGGCAATATGATGAACTACCACCTGATGATCTTTAACCGTTGGGGGCAGATGGTATTCGAGACCTTTGACCCGGAGGCATACTGGACGGGAAAATTCAAAGGCCTGCCGTGTGATATAGGCACTTACTTTTTTTACTTCAAGGGTCAGTGCCTGACAGGCAGGGTAGAAGAGAGCAAGGGCGATGTGATACTGATCCGATAGCATTTATCAATTATCTTCGCGGGATGAAATTCCTGATAGCCGGGCTCGGCAATATAGGCGCGGAATATGATTCCACGCGCCACAATATAGGCTTTGATGTGGCAGATACCTTTGTGCTCAAACACGGTGGTACCTTCACGCTGGACAGGCATGCGTTTGTATCTGAAGTAAAATGGAAGGGCAAGACCTTTGTGGTGATAAAGCCGACCACGTATATGAACCTGAGCGGCAAGGCGGTAAAGTACTGGATGGACAAAGAGAAGATATCCATGGAAAACATGCTGGTAGTGGTGGATGAGATAGCGCTGCCGGTGGGTACTATAAGGCTGCGCGGCGGTGGCAGCCATGCGGGGCATAACGGTCTTAAGAACATAGAGCTGGTGCTGACCACTGATAAATACCAGCGCCTGCGTTTTGGTGTAGGGGGCGATTTTCCGAAGGGCAGGCAGGTGGAATTTGTGCTGGGTAAATGGAAGCCTTCGGAGGTGCCGGCAGTGAAAGAGATGATACTGAAAAGTGTGGATGCTATAGAGTGCTTTGCTACACAGGGTATAGGTAAAGCGATGACAGAGTTTAATAAATAGAGCAAAATGTAGTGTATGCTTCGTTTGGATGTTTCAAATCTTCGCTTCATACAGCATATTCAACCCTTACAGGGTTGTAACAACCTAATCTATCCACCGCCGGTTTCACCGGCAGCTATTCATATTGAAGTCCTTTGGACTTCCTTCGCTACCAACGAAGATTTGAAATGCACCCTTCGTTTACCTCTTTATAAAAGAGCCATATATTTGCATTGTGAACGAAGTTAAATGCCCATACTGCGGAAGCTCACGGCTGCATGCCTACAAAAAAGGCTACAACGATACAGCGGTTTTTTTGGGTGTGGTCACATTCGGATTATTAGGTAGCCTCGCAGGGTTCCTGGGGTCAGAAAATATTGAAATACTCTGTGTTTCTTGTGGGAGAAAATCTATCCCGGGTCAGCAACCTTCACGAGGTTTTGACTTTTATATTCCTGAATGGCTTCTGCCTTGGGTCGTATATGGTGGCTCTGCGGCGATGGTTGTATACACTATCTACGCGATCTTCTTTGAAAAATAAAAGCCTGCCGTAGTTACAGCAGGCCCTTATCTCTTTTATACTTGTATTAATCCGGTTGGTGAAAAGAATATCTGTAGTCCACCGGGGACACATAAGTTTCTTTGATCGTCCTTGCGCTGAGCCAGCGGTAAAGGTTAAGTATAGATCCTGCCTTGTCGTTGGTGCCTGATGCGCGCGCGCCGCCAAAAGGCTGCTGGCCTACTACCGCACCGGTAGGTTTGTCGTTGATGTAGAAGTTACCTGCGCTGTTCACGAGTGCCTTAGTCATGTATTCTATAGCATGACGATCCTGCGCGAATATGGCGCCGGTAAGGGCATAAGGCGAAGTGCTGTCTACTACCTCAAGGGTTTGTATCCATTGGTCGGGTTCGTAAACATAGATAGACAGCACGGGGCCGAATATCTCTTCGCACATGGTCACATAAGACGGGTCGGTGGTCTCGATCACTGTTGGTTCTACAAACCATCCTTTCGACCTGTCGCACTTTCCACCGCAAAGTATCTTTGCTGCGCCATTGCTGTTCTTTACGTTGCTGATATATTTTTCGATGCTGGTGAACGATTTTTCGTCGATGACCGCATTGATGAAATTAGTGAAGTCGTCGACAACGCCCATTTTCATAGTCTTGAGTTCGGCTACGAGCTTTGTTTTTATTTCACCGGCGATATTGGCGGGCAGATAAGCGCGTGAAGCTGCGGAGCATTTCTGTCCCTGGTACTCGAACGCGCCGCGTGCGAGGCCTGCCACCACTGCATCAACATTAGCAGTAGGATGAACAAACACGAAGTCTTTACCGCCTGTTTCGCCCACGATGCGCGGATACGACTTGTAGCGTGCTATATTTTCGCCTATGCTCTTCCACATACTCTGGAACACACCGGTAGAACCTGTAAAATGCACGCCTGCAAAATAAGGATGCGCATAGCAGATTTCGCCTACCATAGGGCCCGGCGGATAGATGAGGTTGATGACGCCGTTAGGCAGCCCGGCCTCAATGAGTATCTCCATAAATACACTTGCGGAATAAATCTGTGTATTGGCCGGTTTCCATACTACCACGTTGCCGCACATAGCGGGTGCTGTAGGCAGGTTGCCACCAATGGCAGAGAAATTGAACGGGGTAACTGCCAGCACAAACCCTTCGAGGGGACGGTACTCCATGCGGTTGTCCATGCCCTGTGGCGACAGCGGCTGCTGCTTGTATATCTGGCTGAGGAAATGCACGTTGAAGCGCAGGAAATCGATGAGCTCACAGGCGCTGTCTATCTCGGCCTGGTAGGCGTTCTTGCTCTGGCCCAGCATGGTAGCCGCGTTCATTCTGAAGCGGTATTTTGTGGCGAGGAGCTCTGCTGCTTTCATAAAAATAGCGGCGCGGTGCTCCCAACTTGTAGCCGCCCAGCTTTCGCGTGCGGCAAGCGCTGCGTCAATAGCGGTAAGCACATGCTCAGCATCGGAGGCATGGAAGTGGCCCAGCAGGTGCGCTGTCTCATGCGGGGGGCGTATCTCTTTTTTATTGTTGCTGCGTACTTCCTTACCATCGATATACATAGGTATATCGCGGGTATGGCTTTTCAGTTCCGCTACTGCTTTCTGCAGCGCTTTTCTTTCTGCGCTATGTGGAGCATAACCAAGTACCGGCTCATTCTTTGGTTCGACAAAATCGAAATATGCGTTATTCATTTATGGAGTGTTTGGAATTTATAAAGAATAAATGGGATGCAAAGGTAGGTTTTTACCATTAACGTTCCTAAGAGGAAAGCAATTCAAATCTTCGCGAATTGGGTAGCCCGCTCCGGGGCAAAAAGGCACTAGATCGTTTTCACTACAAAGCGGTAGCTCCGCTGGAGCATACCAGAAATTTATGTAAAATAAAGTTTTGAATTTTATAAATTAATTTTACTATATGTAACTATCCAGAGCTGATTTTATGGAATTTAAGTTTTTTGTGATCTTTAATGCGATAGGTGTAATGTAAATTGCCAACCACTATCTACAACTAAGGACATTGCTGGGACATACCAACCATACTACCCAAACAGATGAGGAGCTACAGCGGGCCTACAAGGTGAGCGGTGACAACCAATGGCTGGGGTACCTGCTGCAGCGATACACGGCACTGCTGTTTGGCGTGGGGCTGAAATACCTGAAAGACAGAACGCTGGCGGAAGACGCTGTGCAGCAAGTGTTCTTAAAAGTGCTGACACATTTTCCGCAGGAAGATATACTTAACTTTAAGGGGTGGCTGTATATACTGATGCGCAACCATTGCCTGCAGCAGCTACGTGATAAAACGCCATTTGCGGATGAGGCGGCGGTTGCTGAACTGTCAGCGGCGGAAACGGACAAGGAAGAAATAAAATGGCAGGAACATACACTGGAGCAAATGACCGGTGCGATAGAACTGCTGAATGAAGAACAAAGAAAAGCGATCGTGCTTTTCTATCTGCGCAGGTATAGCTACGAGCGGATAATAGCAGAGACGGGCTATACTTTTATGCAAGTGAAAAGTTTTATACAAAATGGTAAACGTAATTTGAAAACGATTTTATTAAAGAAAACGGGTACGCGGCTATGAGTGAAACAAACGACATATTGCGCCCCGGCCCCGGCAATGACGAAGCAGGGAAACTCTCTGAAGATAAGCTGATGGCGTGGCTGGAAGGAAAGCTGCCGGAAGGTGATCAACATGAGGTGGAAAAGTGGATAGCTGAAGAGGGGATGGAGAGCGACGCCATGGAAGGGCTGCGGGGGCTGGCACCTACGGAGACAAAGGCGGCGGTAAACAAACTGAATCATAAGCTGCGTAAAACAATACAGGCGAAGAAACATAAACGCCGGCCATTACAAACCAGCCAGTTTACCCTGGTGGCAATAGCAGTTGTATTATTGCTCATTGTTGTTGCTTATCTTGTGCTGAGAAAGTTTATCCCGTAGATCCTCTGACAAAAAACTGAACTGAAGGGAATGAAAAGAATACTTCTTGTAATAGTGCTCCTCGCCATTGCTGCGGATGGCTTCGCACAGGCCGATAGTGTGCGGCTATGGAATAAGTGGTGCTCGCGGAAAGACACGCTGTTGTTGTTTGCTGCAGGCAATAACGTAATAGGGGTATACAGCCCAACGCTGAAACCCACTGATATAAAGCTGAAGAGCCTGGACGCGAGCCTGCGGATAGGGAACCCGGAAGTAAAGGGCGATACCAGTTTTGTAATGGCCATGCCCTACCCGAAGAAAGGCAAAAGAATGCGCCTGGCGGTGATGTACAGGAAAACAGGCAGGATGATAAAGACAGTAGAGTTTGAGAGTGATAATGTGCCGCCGCCTGTGGCCCGCTTAGGAAATATAACCCGGAGCGATGCGCAACGAAAAGATATACTATCGCAAATAACGCTGAAGGCATTCTTCCCTAATTCGTTGTACAGCTACCCCTACAGCATAAGGCAATACACCTTTAAAGTAAGCCATGCAAATGGCAGCGCCACTATAAACGTGAATGGGTTTTTTCTGACGAAGGAAGTACAGCAGCAGATCAAGGACGCCCCAGCAGGCACAGTGATCCTATTTACGAATATCAAGGCTACCTGCCCTGAATGTGCTACCCGCAACCTTGAGGACATCAGGATAAGGATAAAATGACCAGCATTTATTTAGTGAACTTATACGATACCGTTAGGCGGTATACAAGGTCGTACCCTACATTGTTTGTGCCGAGATTAGTGGTAGTCGTGTTCTCATAATAATTGTACCACAGATTGGGCATAATGTGCACATTGGTATATGGGCAGAAATCGAGCCCCAAGGTGGCCATTTCCTGCTTGGTATTGTGGTCGTAGTAGTTGGTCTGTTCGTTATGAGACGCGAAAACGGCGTTGGCATTGCTGTTGTTTGCACCCCAGTCGTACTGGTCGTAGCGGGCGAAGAAGCCTAACTTCTCTCCATAGATGCGGCCATGCACAAAAACAGACACGGCAGCCCTTTTTGTAGTGATAGTATCTATAGTGACGCCATCAACGCGGGTAGCAATATCATCGGCCATGAGGCGGTTTACAAATGCTTCTACGCCAATAGTGTATTTAGGCACTGAATAAGCTACCAGTATCTTGTTCATCTGGCGGTCGCGGTGCCAGGTAGATGTCCAGGTTAACTTTTCATAATCGGCAAAGAAGTCTACGATCATCCTTTTGTCCAGGAATTTATAGTACACATCTCCGTAGAACCATTTGAATGCATTGGCTTCCGGCATAGCTCCCGATCCGTTGCCTACCATCAGGTTGTATCCGAAATTGTCATTAGTGGGCAGATGACCCTGTATGGATATACCCATGTCGTATTCATTTGTGCGGTAGATGTCGGTGAGTGTGCGTGCGATGGAGCGGTAAGCCCAGGCCTCTTCTGTAGTAGCGTGAAATGCCGGCGTATATTGCTGCCCGATAACGATGTCGGCGCCTTTGAATACATTTTTCCAGCGCAGGTTTGCGAGTTTAATGAATGGCGCGAACTTGCCATTTGCCAGCAGATCACCGGCTGAATTATTTAAGGGCTGGTTATAATCGTCTTCAGCGGCCAGCAGGAACTCAGTGGAAAACCGCTGGCTGATGTCGTAATTATAACCGATGTGGATGCGGCGGAACTGGAACTGGCTGGTACCTGCTGCAACTTTGGAATACTGGCTGATGCCGCTTCTGCCTTCCAGCACAGTGTCGGCATGGGACTTGTATGCAAAGTCGCTGAAAGCAGAACCATAGAGTGTGCCATGGGGTACAAATATTTTATCAGCGTCGGCTTGCTTATCCGTTGCCAGAATCTCATGTTGCTGAACGACCACCGCCAATACGGGTTCAATGGTCATTGCTCCGTTGCCGCCGGCATTAAATCCGCGTGTGTGTACCACTGATGTTGCCAGTACAGGGTCGGTATACGAGCCGCCGCCGCCGCCTCCATTCTCGTCGCCACCATTGCCGCCGAAGTAGCCGCCGCCGCCACCACCACCGCCTGCATAATTACCATAGCCGTCACCGCCTTTGCCTGCGGCTCCGCTCCGTATATCGTTGTATCTCATAAAGGTATTGGCGCCGCCTATGCCTGCATAATAATTATCGGCTGCCCCACTCTTCCCGTTACTGTAGCCTGATTCGCCCACCGGGCTGCCGCCATCACCACCCCTGGTATAGTTCTTAACTGTTACCGATGCTGCACCACATGCGCCACCACCGCCACCAGCTACTACCACGCGATTTGCCAAGGCACTGCCGCCATAGCGTATATCTGAAGCGCCACCACCGCCACCGCCGTCTTCACTACCTGTGCCGCCGCCATTGTAGCCACCTCTTGCTCCCATGGTTGTGGATGCAGATCCGCTGCCGCCTATATTGAAATAAAGTATTGTACCCGGCGTCACTGTCAATGCGCATTGTAACCTGCCGCCATTGCCGCCTCTTGAATAATTGGCAGCGCCGCCTGAGGCACCCTGCATGTCGATAGCCAGGCTGGTAACATCTTTAGGGACGAGGTAAGTTTGTATCCTGCCGGTGTAACTAAAAGTAACCGGCTGAGCAACTACATTAATGCTACATATAGAAGACAGTAAAATCAGGGGTAGAAGGTAGTTTTTACTCATAAGATGACAATTTGCGCGGCGTGTAATAACCTCATTTTGTGCAATTAATGCACTAAATAATTGTCGAAAATATATACAATTGATAAGCAAAGCAGTTATTTACTTGTTATTCTATAAATTAAAAATATATAAATGATATTTCCGTGACAATGCATTGCCTATGCGTAAATGTAGCAAACAGAAAAGTTAGCGGGTAAGCTGGTATGCCAGAGTAAGGCGGTAAATAAGGTCATAGCCCGTATTGTCGCTGCCGTAATCGGCAGGGGTGATGTTGACATAATGGTTGTACATCACGTTAGGTATGATGTGGATGTTTTTCGCGGGAGCATAGTCGACTGCAACCGTTACTAGTTGCTGGCGGGTACATTGGTCGTAATAAATAGATTGGCTGTCGTACTCTCTGTAAACGGCATTGTTGTTTGTTCCCCCTGTATTATAATTGTTGTAGCTGACAAGTATGCTTAGCTTGTCTGTGTAGATGGAAACATGTGCGAACAGGGAGAATGCAATTCGTTTGGTATCGATGGTATCGAGATCGCCGGTCCATTTTGTTGCTATGTCATCGTTGCGCAGCGTGTTGATGAAGGATTCGAAACCTATCGTGAAGCGAGGCACAGTATAGGCAATGAACAGTTTACTCATCTGCCTGTCGCTGTGCCAGTCGGCGGTCCACGCCAGGCGTTTATAATCTGCATACAGGTCCACCATCAATCTCTGGTCAAAGAATTTATAATTCACATCGGCATAGAACCACTTATAGGTGCTGCTTGCAGGTATTGCCCCACTGCCATTGCCCACCATCAGGTGATAGCCGAAATTATTATCGGACAACAAATGTCCCTGCAATGCTATGCCCATGTCTGCCTCGGGGGTATGGTATACATCGGCTATGGTGCGCTGCACATCACGGTATGCAAAAACAGCTTCTGAGGTATAGTGGAAGGCCGGGGTATATTGCTGTCCTATCACGAGGTCTGTGCCGTTAAAAATATTTTTCCAGCGCAGGTTGGCGAGCTTAATGAACGGTGCGAATTTATTATCCTTCAGCAGATCGCCTGTATAGCTATTTACCGGTAAGCTATAATCATCTTCCGCAGACATTAAAAATTCTGTTGAAAATCTTTCACTGAGTTCGTAGTTATAACCGAGATAAATGCGTCTGAACTGAAACATGCTGGTACTGGCTGGCAGCCCTGCATACTGGCTCCTGGCGCTCCTTACGCCCAGGCTGGTATCACCATGTGCTTTGTACGTATAGTCGAAGAAAACAGAGCCATAGACACTGCCATGCGGTTTGAAAACGCTATCGGCTTTTTCAGGCACTGTCTGCGCGGGCTGGGGTACCGTATGCTCTTTTGCAACGATCACCGGTGTGATGATGAGTGCACCGCTGCTGTGCGCATTATAGCCCTGCGTATGGATAACTGAAGTTGCGAGTAACGGATCGGTATAAGAAGACCCGCCACTGCCGCCGCTTTCGTTGCCACCGGCACCGCCTTGGTAGCCACCGCCGCCGCCGCCACCACCCACGTAATCTGAATAGCCATCGCCGCCCTTACCCGGCTTGTTGTATGTGGTGTCTGTTTTTTTTGCTGCACCATTGTAATAACCTATCTCTCCGGTAAGGCCGCCGCCATTGCCACCCCTGTTGTAATTTCTCACAGCAACAAGAATGGGCCCGCAGGCGCCTCCGCCCCCACCGGCCACTACCACACGGTTTGACAGCGCTGTGCTGCGATAGCGAATATCGGTAGCGCCGCCGCCGCCGCCCGCGTCTTCGCTTCCCGCGCCACCACCATTATATCCTCCCGCTGCTCCATTGCTCTTAGAGTTATGTCCTGCACCGCCCATGTATAAATAAATCGCATCACCGGGCGTTACCGCCAGTGAACATTGCACACGGCCACCAGCGCCACCTTCAGATATACTCGTAGAACCGCCTGCCGCACCCGACATGTCGATAGCAATACTGGAAACGTCTTTTGGAACGATGTAGGTTTGCACAGAACCGGTATAGCTGAAGGAAACGCTTTGGGCAAAACCATTGCAGCAGCAAAGCAGTATAGCTAAGATGATAGGAGGTAATATGTAGCTATAGGATCGGTTCATAAATAAATCATGGATTATCGTTCAAATCAATACATGACTGGTAAATTTTGTCTCTAATCGAAACGCATTACGAATGTAGGTATTAATACCTACACTTATCTGCAATTTAAGTATAAAAAAATATACTTGCAATAGTTGGAAGGGCTCTTAATATAATTTTTATTTAATATAATTATAAGCGGTTGTAATACAATATTTTGCAGTGGTAGGCCATTTTTCATAATCAAATAGCTATCTGGGCAGTTTTTGCAGGCGGTATTTATTGCCCATTCGACTTATCTTCATGGTATGGATAAACGCTTTAATGTAAGGGTGTATGGCATCTGGGTGAATGGCGACAAAATATTAGTGAACGAAGAACAGGTGAGGGGGAGAAAAGTCATAAAGTTTCCGGGCGGTGGACTGGATTGGGGTGAAGGCACCATAGACTGCCTGAAACGGGAGTGGGCAGAAGAACTGGGGATAGCGGTAACTGTTAGGGGACATTTTTACACTACCGATTTTTTTCAGCAGTCGGCTTTCGACAATTCGCAAGTGATCAGCATCTACTACCTGGTAACGGCTGACCCATTCGTAACGTTGAAGAATTATGAAGACAATGAACGGACCTACTGGATGGACGTAAAAGATGTATCGACAGATACCTTTACGCTGGCCATAGATAAAAAAGTGGGTGAGTTGTTACAGTCGTTATATTCATGATGTATTGCGCTATAAGGAATAGTAATATTGCCACCGGAATATATGTAGCTACGCCCTTTATCTTTGCTACATGAAATTACTGATGCAATATCTCAGCCGTTACAAGCTGATGATCTTCCTCGCTGTAGTGCTGGCGGCAATCAACCAAAGTTTTTCCCTGCTTAACCCTATCGTATCGGGTAAGATTCTGAATCTGTTGGTCAACCATCCGCACTCTTATGACCTGGCGGGCCACATACCCAGAACTGAAACGGCCTTTTACCACCTTGCATTGCGTTTGGTAGGCCTCATTATGGGCTTTGCTATGGTTTCCAGGATTGCTAAGAACTTCCAGGATTATGTGGTGAATGTGGTCATTCAGAAATTCGGGGCACGGCTGTATACTGATGGTCTTCGCCATGCTTTGCGTTTGCCTTACCAGGATTTTGAAGATCAGAGCAGCGGGCAGACACTTTCAGTTTTGCAGAAAGTGCGGGCTGATTGCGAAAAGTTCATCAACGCTTTTTTCAACGTGCTGCTGCCTACTATCGTAGGCATCGTCTTCGTCATTGTGTATACCTTTCCCATCAGCCATTACCTGCCGTTGGTCTATCTTGGCGGTGCAGCGGTGCTGGGTTTTCTTACCAGCGCTTTGAGCAAAAAAATAAAGACAGTACAGAAAAATATCGTCAGAGAAACCAACCAACTTGCCGGCTCTACTACGGAATCGCTACGTAATATAGAACTCGTGAAAAGCCTGGGGCTTACTCAACAGGAAATACGCAGGCTCAATGCCACCACCATTAAGATACTACAACTGGAGCTGAAGAAAGTGCGCAGCATACGCACTATATCATTCATCCAGGGGACCTTTGTCAATTTTTTGCAGCAGGTGATTGTGATGTGCC
Organism: Bacteroidota bacterium; assembly: GCA_013288285.1. Taxonomy (GTDB): domain Bacteria; phylum Bacteroidota; class Bacteroidia; order Chitinophagales; family Chitinophagaceae; genus Nemorincola. The sequence goes on along the minus strand of JABDCE010000016.1, from coordinate 28,455 downwards.
TGCTTTTCTTTGTTTATGGGACAACCATTAACGCCGGTCAATATCTTAGCCTTACTTTTTTCTCTTTCTTCATTTTTGGCCCTATGCAGGAAATAGGCAACGTGATACTGTCTTATCGTGAAGCTGAAGCCAGTCTCAACAATATACAGGACTTGTTCAAAAAGCCGGTTGAATTCACTCCTGAAAATCCGGAAGCGATAAACGGGATCGAGGAAGTGAAATTCAATGATGTGACCTTTAAGCACAACAGTTCTTCACGGCCAGCGCTGGATGGTATTAGCTTCAATGTGAAGCTGGGCGAAACGGTGGCATTTGTTGGCCCTTCGGGCAGTGGTAAAACAACCCTTGTGAAACTGTTGGTGGGCCTGTACCATCCGATCAAGGGTCATATTCTTTACAACGGCCATGACGAAGCCAATATTGATTATGAAGAGTTGCGGCGCGAGATGGGCCTTGTAACGCAGGACCCACAGCTATTCTCCGGCACTATTAAAGAAAATCTTCTGTTCGTAAATCCATCGGCAACTGAGGCGGATATAAATGCTGCGCTACAGCAAGCTTCCTGTCAGAACCTGTTGTCGCGTGCGGAAAAGGGCCTCGACACCATGATAGGCGAGGGTGGTCTGAAACTTTCGGGTGGTGAGCGCCAGCGTATATCCATAGCGCGTGCATTGCTGCGCAAACCACGCCTTATGATATTTGATGAAGCTACCTCTGCACTTGACTCACTCACCGAAGACGAGATATCTACTACGATAAGAAGCATCACTTCGCAAAGGCAGCACATCACTATTATGATCGCCCACAGACTGTCGACCATTATGCATGCAGACCGTATCTATGTGCTGGAAAAGGGACAGGTTATAGAAACAGGTACGCATCATACACTGCTCGAAGAAAAGGGGTTGTACTACGCTATGTGGCGCCAGCAGATAGGTGAGCGGAAAGAAGGGGCAGGCAAGAGAGTATTGGCGTAAGAAATTTACTTCTGCACTGATAATATAGCGTTCACTGCACTGGTAATGTCAGGGCAGTGAAATGAGAAACCAGTGCTGAGTGTTTTCTGCGCGCTGGCCGTACAGCTTTTTAATAGTTCAGTGCTTAATTCACCTAAAGCCATCTTTAGTAAGAAAGCAGGGACAGGCAACGGGATGCTGAGGCTGCGTTTGGCAGAGGCTATAGTGGAGCTAAGTTGCCGGTAGGTAACGGGGTTTGGCGCCACCGCATTGTATATGCCGGATAGCTGCCGCTGCTCCATTGCAAATAGTATAAGGCGGGCGAGATCGTTTACCTCAATCCAACTCATCATCTGTGCGCCGCCGCCCAATAGGGGCATGATGCCGAATGACAACGGCGCAGCAAACTTTGGGAATGCACCGCTTTCTTTACCGAGTACAACGCCGAATCGTAAAATAACGGTTCTTAAAAATGAGGCGGCTTCCTGGCTAGCGGTTTCCCATTGGCTACAGGTATCTCCCAGGAAGTCATTGTAAGGAGGCGCCGCCTCGGTGAAGGGAGCGCCGCCGACCTTGTCTGGCCCATAGTAGCCGGTGGCCGAGGAGGATATATAGATGGTGCAGTCAGGCGCGAAGGCTTTCAGTTGTTTGACCAGGAAATTGGTAGTGGCTACACGGCTGTCCACAATTTCTTTCTTTCGTGCTGCGGTCCATCGTTTATCGGCTATTCCTGCGCCGGCCAGGTTTATCATCACTGTCACTTGTTTTAGTGCCTGGAGGTCGCACTTGCCTTTTTCCGCATCAAGATGGGCGTAGCTAATTTGGTCTCCGACAGTCTTTACCGGTATATGTCGTGTGAAAATGATCACCCTATGTCCTTCATTCAGCAGCAGCCGGGATAGATGGCCGCCTACAAATCCTGTTCCCCCGGTAATGCCAACGATCTCTTTCATTTTTAATCAGTTATATATGTTTACACAAAAACCCTGCCTTCTCGTGAGCATGTTTAACATTATTTTTTATTTTCTATACAATAATAGGCAGTCTTGTGCGTTTTTTTCCTAAAACCACTTCTTTCGATGGACAAAACTTTACATAATAAACTTACTGAGAAATTCCACTACCCACAGGCACATACGTTTTCATATGCCAGTGGTGAAGACACATTTTCGGGCCTGGCGCAGGAGATGAAGTTATTGCATGATGCGGCAAAAGATCTGTTACAGCCACGCCCTGAGGCCATCTCTAAATTGCTGGCGATGGCTAAGGCGATGTGAGGAGTTTAGTGTAAAACAACGAACTGTTTTACAAACCGTTGCTTGCCGCTTGACACTCTGATAAAGTAATTGCCTGCGGCAAGATCAGGCAGGGTTATTGTCTTTTCATACTTCTGAAAGACAGGTTCATCCCACTGCATTATCCTTCTTCCGAGTACATCAAAAATGGCTACGGTAAATGAGCGGGGCTGATCCCACTCGAGTTTTATCGTCAGTGTATTTGTTGTGGGGGATGGGAATATGAGCAGGTTGTTCAGACTAAAAGGCACTTCGGGCGCGTAGGTCTCATAATAAAATCGGGTTAGCCCACTGAAGACGAAATTGCCTGATGCGTCAATATTATAGTTTCTTTCCGTCGTCACCTGGTTATATGAGTTGTAGGCCCATGTGACACGGCCAGGATTCCTTCCTCCAGCGAAAACAGTACTAAAAACTAAGGTTGTAGACGAAGTTTTATTATGATATTGGTCATAAGTGTTCGTTACCCTCATAAAATTTGTGTCTAAAACGTAGTTCAGAATCATCGTATCGTTTGCGGGCGAGAAGTAATAATATCCATATTTACTCGGAAAGTAGCCAAATGAGGGTTCATATGCAAGTTGAGCGAATGAATCTAATTTGTCCCCCGTATAATAAAAATTGATTTTTCCGAGATTACTAAAGGAATCATTTGGGGCATCCCAGTTTTTATAAACGGTCGAAATAAGCTTCCCTGAAATATCATAATTGAATTGCGAGACGCTGCCCAGAAACCAAGTACTGTCAGTCTCGTACCTGCTTAATTGAAGAGTTGAAATGATACGATCTTTTTGATCGTATATGTAGGAATCGAGTTGGATATACGACCATTTGCCAAGAGTCCATGTCGTGTCTATCTGTTTTAGTAAGTTATTGTTTGCATCATAGGTGTATATAAAGTCGGCATACTTCTGCCATGATCCATCGGTAAATATTTGACAAAAGGAATAGATGATGTTATCGTTCTCGTCAAATACCTGTGTACTGATGTCCGTATCTCCACGGCCTGTCTCCCACGCCGAATCAAATTGGGTAAGGCCATAATTGCCTGTCTCGAAATCAGTGGGTGCATAAAGCAGAAACGGGTCTTCTTCCAGGAAATACGGTGTCTGCGGGTTCATTCCTCCACCACGGTTCCTGGTATAGTGGTTGTAGCCGCCACTATCCACGCAGGCAATAGTAGTATCTGCGCCATATTTTGCAAAAGCAACCAGCCTTGACCGCAGTTGCGCACTGGCGGTAAAGCAAGAAAAGACCGCAAAAACGAGGATGTAAAGTTTTATCATTCCTATCTGCAAACGAATATTTGTACCGGTTAAATATACAACGCTCTGTATAATAGACGTAAAAACCGGTCAGCATCTTGGGTTTTTACCAAAAAAGCTTATTGTTCCCGGGCTTCTTTCCATTCATCCCGGTGTTTGCGTATGGGGTGCTGCTTTGATTTGTTGAAGATCATCATGCCGTTCTCGCGGCCTGCACGCAGGGCGCGCTGCTCATCGGGCGGCAGGTTTTTTTCCTCCTTGCATGATTCGCTACAACAGCCTTCATATTTTTCGGCGCATGCAGCGCACTGTATGAACAGGAGGTGGCAGCCATCATTTTTACAGTTGGTATGGGTATCGCAAGGGGTACCGCAGATGTGGCACTGGGCGATCACATCTTCAGTGATGCGCTCTCCGAGGCGCTCATCGAAAACAAAGTTCTTACCCTTGAATTTTATGGGCAGGTTTTCTTCTTTTGCTTTACGGGTATATTCTATGATGCCACCCTCTACATGGAATACATTGTGAAAACCATTGTACAGCATATAGGCGCTCGCCTTCTCGCAGCGTATGCCGCCCGTGCAGTACATAATGATGTTCTTATCTTTCTTGTCCTTCAGCATATCAACTGCCATAGGTAGTTGATCTCTAAAAGTATCTGACGGTACTTCTATGGCATGGTCAAAATGACCCACCTCGTATTCGTAGTGGTTGCGCATGTCCACTATTACGGTATCGGGCTGGTCGGCGAGTTCGTTGTATTCACCGGCTTTCAGGTACCTGCCTGTTTTTGCAGGGTCAAAGTTGGGGTCATCTATGCCATCAGCTACTATCTTGGGGCGTACTTTCAGGCGTAGCGCCCAGAACGACTTGCCGTCATCGTCAACGGCTATGTTCATACGTATGCCGTTCAGCTCTGGTGTGGCGGTATACAGCGCATCACGGAATAACTCATAGTTGCTTTCCGGCACGCTTACCTGGCCGTTAATACCTTCATGGGCCACATAGATGCGCCCGAAGACTTTAAGCTGGTCAAACCTGATATAGAGATCGTTACGAAAGGATTCCGGGTCCGCTACCGGGAAATATTTGTAGAAAGAAACTGTGGTACGCCGTTCTGTTTCGGCCAGCATACGCTGCTTCAGTTCCTCATTGTTTACGCGGTTGTGTAGCACTGGCATGGTGTACCTTCCTGTTTTTTGTTGAGAAAGCGCAAAGGTACGGATATTGGCGAAAACATGATTTAGAGGGGTGATATTCCATAATTGCTATAACAAATAAACGATTAGCATTTTTTATTATCTTTATATTATACACTCAATGCAATGAGATTTCTTGAGAATTTAATTGAGTTTTTTAGTTGGTGTTGGATATTTTTATGTCCTACAGCTATATTCGGCTTTATCGGATTCGTGATTTACCACAATTATAAAGGCAACGTTGGCATTGTATCTTTTATGGGATTGTTAGTAATAGGTATTGTGTCGGGAATTTATTTTGCAGAAAGGATCAGAAGATCTGTTGGTTGTGCGATGTTTCTTACGAGAGTTTCATGGTCTGATTCAAAAAAAGATCAAAATAGTTAGTTCTTACATCATAACCCTCAAGCTAAGGCACTAAAACGATTTCTACAAGCACACCCGCAATCAATGGTTATTTTAGGAGAAAGAATAGGTATGCGTACAACCATATTCCTTTTGCTCATGCAGACCTTTTGTTCGGCAGTCTACGCACAAAAAGTGGACGGCACCTACAAAGGCAAACTGCCATGCGCAGATTGCCGCGCCATAGAGACTATGCTTATTTTGAAGTCTGACACAATAGGCCAGGGTACTTATGTGCTGACCAACAAACGTGAAGGAGGACAAACATGGGATTCTGTGCAAAGCGACAAGGGTAGATGGTATAAACTGCATTTTACTTATGAGCACAAAGAGATGAAGCAGCCTGCGGGTATTACTATGGTTATTGGGATGGCGGTAAAGGGACAGCCCGGCCGTAGTACGCTTTATGGACTGAAAAAAGACGGTAATCTTATTCCGCTGGAAATAGAGGAAGGGAATATGAAGGAAGCCAAGGGTCCTTTCGACCTGACGCTAGTGCGCCAATAAGAGTGTTTTCTATCAATTTTCGGTCATGGATCAGTCGTATGCGCCACTAAGTAATCAATTAAGTACTTTTAGGCTCTTAATGAATAGCCTTGCCTGTAGAAAAGTCTGAGATGTTCCGGAACCGCCTGCTGAAAGTGTACAAGCACTTCAGTAAACTGGCTAAGCGCCAGGAGGTGGCCTGTTACCGGTTTTATGATCACGATCTTCCGGAATTCCCTTTTGCCATAGACTGGTACAATGGGGTAGTGCATGCCGCGGAGTACAAACGCAGGCATGGTATGGAAGATGAGGAGCACGAAGCGTGGCTGCAAGGTTGCAAGGAGATATTGGCGGAAGTGATTGAGATCTCAGCGGATAATATCTTTATGAAGGTGCGGCAACGCAAGGCGGGAAGGCAGGGACAATATGAAAAATTTGATGAGCAGAAAACGGAACGGATAGTGCCTGAAGGGGGATTGAATTTTATCATCAACCTTACTGACTACTTAGATACCGGCCTGTTTCTCGATCACCGCATTACCCGTGGCCTGGTGCGCGAAGAAGCGAAGGGGATGAATGTACTGAACTTGTTTTGCTATACCGGTTCCTTCAGTGTGTATGCCGCTGATGGTGGCGCAAGAAGTATTACCTCCGTAGATCTTTCGAAAACTTACCTGAACTGGGCCAAACGTAATATGCAGTACAACAAACTGTATAAAGATACCCAGCATGATTTCGTACATGGTGATGTAATGGAGTGGCTGGACTATATGCCCGCCAATGCATACGACCTGATCATCTGCGATCCCCCTACATTCTCTAACAGCAAGCGCATGGAAGATAACTTTGATGTGCAGCGGGATCATGTATTCCTGCTGAAAAAACTACTGAAAGGCTGCACGGACGGCGGCAAAATATTTTTCAGCAATAACTACCGCGATTTTGTACTGGAACGCGACAGCATTCCTGCCCTGACGGTAAAAGACATCACCGGGCAAACTACGCCGTTTGATTTCCAGGGCAAGTTGAGCAGGAAGTGTTATAGGATAGAGAAGTAGCTTTACGGCTGGCTGTCAGCGTAAGTATTCATTCACTTTTTGTTGTATCATTTTTTGCACTTCCTCCCACGTTTGGCCATTAAGGCTTACCGGGTCATCGCTTTCCTCAGCTTCAGCGAAATAAGTTAATACTTGAGGAATGGAAATAAGCAACTGATGGCTTGGATATTTTTCGGTATAACAGCCGATGAGATCATTTACAGTATAGTGTTTCAGTAACTCCGCTATGTCCCAGAAGTCTTTTTTTACTGCTCTTTTTAAGATCGCGGCCACCTTCATGGCCATAATATCCCTGGTACTGGCCAGCCTGATATTATTCTCAATGTATGGGGGGTCTATTAAAGGATAATAATGGTGTCTTACAAGATCTACTTTTATATCGCCTATAAAACCAAATATTCCCACCGTGTTATTGGGGTTGCTATAAGTGAGATCAGGAAAGCCGTTTTCCAGCACAGCGAGAATAGTGTCTGTTTTAAAATCGGTTGTAGAAAACAGATCAATATCAATGGATAATCTATGCCCGTAATACAGCGAAAGAGCAGTGCCGCCAACAAGGTAAAAATCCCTTAATTCAGGAATAGTCATAAGTCTTCTTAGTAAGTCCAGTGTCCCGGGTTCGATCGTGCGGTATTGTAGCATTTGTAGTCTGTTAATTCATTACTTAATACGGCACAGGCAAGATATATGGTCTGTAATGGCAGCCACTTGGCGTTGGTAAGGGCCTCCCTTATTTTCTCATCCCCATAATACCGGCGGCAATTACGTATGTCAGGCACATCGCCGCGCACAAATACCCGTTCTATCACAAAAGCAGCCTTCTTGTCATAATCGAGGGTGTCAAAGTTGACATCCCAGAACAGACGCTTGTTGAATTGGGGGATATGGTTGGCTTGCATCAGTTAAAATTACACTATTCTGAAAACTTATTTGTGCTGATGTGATTTAAATGATTAGTCTCCATTTCCAACACTATTTAGGTATTGTAACAATTCGCATTTGATTTATTAACTAAATGCAATAAAACAGCCAATATTCGTTAATTTTAGATGATGATTGGAAAAAGTACCCAACCATTTAGAAAATGAAACAGTCTACTATATTGTTTTGTATTAATAACCAATACACTTGTCTATAGCTTTGGCATATACTGTTTCGGGTCATGCCAGTGAGTTGGAGCAACTCATTCAAGGGTGCATACGCAATGAGCGTGGCGCACAGGAGAAGTTATATCACCTGTTTTACCCGAGGATGATGGCGCTTGTAAAGCGGTATATAGATCATAGTGAGCAGGCAGAAGAGGTGTTGAACAATGGATTTTTAAGGGCGTTTCAGAAAGTAGGACAGTATAATTTTCAAGGTTCTTTCGAAGGATGGTTGCGAAAAATAGTTTTTCATGCCGTGGCAGACTATGTGAAGCAAAATACGCGTTATGCAAATAATGTGGTGCTGGTAGAGAAAGACCAGAGCGTGGAAAACGGTCATGCAGAGAAGTTGTATTACGACCAACTGCTGAAACTGGTGCAGGAGCTGCCCGATGCTACGAGAAATGTATTTAACATGTATGTGATGGAGGGTTTTACACACAAGGAAATTAGTAATCTAATAGGAATAAGTGAAGGAACGTCAAAGTGGCATTTATCGGAAGGCAGGCGAATATTGAAGGAGAAGATAGAAAGAATGGAATTGCATTTGAAAATGTAGGGCAAGAACTGAATGAATAATTTTTTAAAAACTAAAATTTATCCAGATGGATAAAAATCTGATCAACATCGATGACCTCGTAAGGCAGCGATTAGGTGGAGGCGAGGAGCAGGAACAGGCAGGTTCCTGGGGGCGTATGCGTGAAATGCTTGATAAAGAAATGCCGCAGCGGCCCGCGGGTATGTACTGGCGTCGTTCGCTCAGCGCTTTAGCATTGCTATTACTGATATCGGCTGCAGGTGTGGGCGGATATGAAATGTATTCTGCAAAAAACAAAACTGCCAATGGAATAAATAATGATATTGCTGCTGTTTCAGGCACTGTATCGTCAGCTAATACTACAAATACCACCGTTGCTGATAATACCGGAAGCGTGAACAATACTAACACTACTACAAACAATAACGCCCCTGCAGCCACAGAAAATAACGGAACTGCACCGGTAAATAACAATAACATAAAAAATACTAACGACAACAATACTAACATATACGCATCAGGTACAACTACCGAACAGAAAGAAAGCCACAAACACACAGCAGTGGCAACAAAGCATCATCCAAAGAGCAATACAGGCGATAACAACACAGATGATAATACTGTAACGGCCAAGACGTCTACAGCGGTTGCAGCTAACAGTACACCTGCAAGCGACAACGCACCAACTGCTAAACCAGCAGGCAAAACGCATAAGAACAACCTGGTGTCAAAAACTGATGTAACAGGCGTTGAAGATGGCAAGCCAGTCGACAAGATAGCTAAGGCTGATGTGCACACAACTACCGGTACTGCTGCAATTGCAGCTACCACAGCACGTGCTACCCATAAGGATCATAAAATAGCCTCTGCAGCACCTCATACCAAAACAATAGATGCCGGGACAACGACAGGGCAGACAACTGCCGGCGTTACTACAGCTACCGCCGTTACTAAGAAGGACCATAAAATAGCTGCTGCAACACGTCATACCAAAGCAATTGAAGCAGTGGCTAAAACAACGAATACCGGAGTGGAACCTGAACAGTCAACTGCTAAGAAAGATAATGTAACTAAGAAAGACAATGTGAAGTCGCTTCCATTGGCCAGCGGCGCACCTGCATCTACAGCAAAAACTGCTTTAACCAAGCAGGATGCGAAACCAACAAAGCATCATACATCTATTGCTAAGAACAAGAATACCAATGCTATTGCAAACAATAACAATAATACGTTAGCTGTAAACAATACTCCTGCCTCGAAAGCAATTCCAGGCCCTGATGCAGATGGTATTGCTGATGCCGGACTTGTAACGACCGCAGGTGTGGGAACTAAGGCCGCAACTGCACACAAAACTGCTGCAAAGACCGCTGCTCCGAAAACTACTGCTCCAAAAACTGCGGCGAAGAAACCTGCAGCCAGCAAGTTGCCTTTGGCTGTGGGCGCCAATGGCAGCACTACCAGCCAGCCTGTAGCTAAGATACCTCGCAAGGGTCAGCGTACTGTACAGCGGTTGATACTGGGCCAGCACTATGTGAAGACCTCGCCTACCACCGGAGAATTCCACCTGGATACGATCTCTATGGAGACCGTTATAGAAGAGTATGAACTGGCCAGCGCGCCTGCCTTTGGCCCACCGCCTTATGATGCAGATGATAACCAGGTAACTAACACCAGCGCTTATGCAAAAGATACCAGGACCGTGAAGAAAATGCAAGGCAATAATTCAATGGAAAATCTGCATGCTGCGTTCAACGATATAAAGGATAAAGTACACGGCGCTCATTTTGCACCGGGCCTCACCGGCGGTATCAATGGCACCTTCTTCGGGCCAAACAGCTTTAAAGGATTCCAGTTCGGGCTGGCGGGTAACTTTATCTTCAGCGATAACCTGAACGTGATGGCGGAAGTGAAATATTTCCACCGCATCAATAATGATTACACGCTTACTGATAACTACTATACCTACACGCCTAATACCGGCGGAGGCTATACAAGAGAAATGGTCAGCAACAACTATACCTTCTCCACATTGCATAGTATTGAAATGCCAATATCCGTGCGTTACTGTACAGGTAATTTCAATTTCTTCGTAGGCGGTAACTTTGTGTACACGTTTGCTATCAATACCGGTGCAGCGCCAGATCCTGATCCAACAACGATCACACAGGTGAAGACCATACAGAACGATGATGCTGCCAAGATAAAAGACGAGGATTTCAATTCGCGATTTGGCCTTGGTTATCTATTGGGTGCGGGTTTCCAGGCAGCGCCTAACCTCATGTTCGACTTCCGCGATGTACAGACCGTTTGGGACAATGGCAGCACTACCGGGCAGAAGATCATTTCTACCCAGCTATACAGGAGCCCATCATTCCAGCTCTCTATGATATACCGCTTAGGTGGCCATAAAAAAGACAAAGAATAATTTTGGTTGGATAATGACAAAAGAAAACCCCTGACTTTCAGGGGTTTTCTTTTTGTGGACAGGGTAGTCTTATTCATTCACTTTACCCATAGCCGCATGTTTCATTTCTTCTGTAACTGTATGCCCCAGGTAATTGCTGATTCCTTTTTCTATAAAGTAAATGAGCGGCGTAAGTACTACCGCCATTGTGAACTTGTAGGTATAGTTGACGAGGCCTATTGCAAAAACGCGCTGGTAAGACCATCCCTTCCCTATCTTGAACGCAATGAACAACACTATAAAACTATCTACCAGTTGCGATACGATCGTGGAGCCGGTAGACCGCAGCCACACATGCTTCTCCCCGGTAACTCTTTTAATTTTGTGGAATATCCATACGTCTACCACCTGGCTCACGAGGAAGGCGATGAGGCTACCCAGTATGATCCACATGCCCTGCCCGAAGATATTGGAGAAAGCGGCCTGCATATCCGGCACACCGCTATCCTTTTGGCTGCCCACCCAGAAAGAGGTATCTGCCGGTACCTGTATGGCTAAGTAAAACATAAGGAATGCATAGCAGATAAGCGCGATGGCTATGTAGGATATGCGCTTCACGATCTTAGGGCCATAGTATTCATTGACCACATCGGTCATTATAAACTCCAGTGGCCACAGTAGCACGCCGCAGGTAAGGGTAAAGGTGAGCCCGTGTTCGCCCAGCAGGGTGAATGGATGGGGCGTCCATCCAAGCACACGCTCCAGCGAAAACAGCTTGCCGCCTATGCACTCAGCTATCAGCGCATTAGCAACAAAGAACGAGGTAAGGATGACCAAAAGCCGCGACGGCTTGTCGTTGAATAGTTTGTGGATCATACGTTTGTGTGCAGGTGAGTACGTTGCAATATTAAAGCTAAATATTTACAGGTGCATAAACATGGAATATAACGAGGCATCTTTTGTAGCCACTGTATATTGGTTTCTACTAACTTTACAGGTACAAACATTTTAAAAATGGGAGTTACTAAATATGTATTGCCCGTAGTGGTAGGCGCTATGTCGGCTATGATGCTGATAACCCTTGGTGAAATGTGGATCGAAACACTGTATCCACTGGCACCCGGCACAGATAAATATGATGTAGACTCGCTGGCAAAAGGCATGAAGGCCATGCCCGATAAAGCGTTCATGCTGTTGCTGGTCAACTACATCGTTTGTTCCTTCCTGGCAGGTATAGTATCTACGCTGTTGTCAAAAAGAATATCTGCAAAGCCAGCCACTGTTGTGGGCATAGTGCTGACGCTTGCGGGCCTGTATAATATCCTGTACCTGCCGCACCCGGTCTGGTTCTCGGTCGTTAACTTATTGGTTTACCTGCCATTTACCTACCTGGGCTACCTGTTATTGAGGCGTGATCCTGAAAGCAGCACAAGTGTTTCCGTATAACCCGGCTGGTGGCGGCGCAATGAAAAAATAGTATACAATGGATTGAAAAATTTCCGTACTTTATACTTGGAATAACACGGTTATGTATAAAACGCTGTTACTTGTCTTCTTTTGTTTTTCTCTCCATTCTGTTCATGCACAGCGTGAAACGGATACTTTTAAATTATTCTTTGACCTCAACGTAACAAAGCTGAACACCACAGTACAGAAAAAAATAGACCTGCTGGTATATAACGACAAGATCATCAACGGTAGCAATATTATGGTGATAGGCTATGCCGATTTTCTGGGTTCAGAGGGACACAATAAAGACCTCTCTGTAAAACGCGCGCAGAACGTAAAAGACTACCTGGTGAAGTACGGCATCAATGCCAATGACATAAAACTTTGCGAGGGAAAAGGAGAGATAACACGCACGGGGGTTACCGGGAAAAACGGTTATCCTACAGACAGAAGGGTGGATATAGTAGTGAACAACCGCACTAAAAAACCGCCTGTGGAGAAGCCAGGGAAAGTAGGGAATACTAAAGTTGCGCTCACCAACCTCGATGAGATCAAGAAGCTAAAGCCAGGCACTACCTTTTTATTGAAGAATGTATACTTCCCGCCAGACAGGCATACAATCATGCCGGAATCGCGGGAGACATTGGAAAAATTATACGAGGTGCTGAAAGATAATCCAAGGGTGAAGATCAGTATAGAAGGGCATGTGTGCTGTATTTCGCCAGAGGCGCCTGATGCCGAGGACGCCGAAACCGGGGAAGTATCTTTATCTGTGAACCGGGCTAAAGCTATCTATAATTTCCTGGTAAGAAAAGGTATTGATGCCTCGCGGCTGAAATATGAGGGATTTGGAAAACGTAAGCCGGTAGTACTTTATGAAGTTACCGATGCCGATGCAGAGAAGAACAGGCGTGTAGAAATAAGGATCACCGAAAATTAGTAGGCATTATGCCCTTGTAGGTAATGTAGGTGAATTAAACCCTCCCGGATTTATCTTGTAGATATTCTTTGGCTGTACATACTTGTCGTTCAGCGCCATTTTTATGCCGTCTATTATGCTCTCTGCCACACAGGTGCGTTTTTCCCGCAGCATCGTCCGCCGCTTGGTAACTAAGTAGAGGTCATCGTCTGCCAGCGTGAATATGACGGGCAGTTGCATGTGAAAGACATCTGTAAGGAACCTATTGTATGCATCCGTTACCTGATTTTTCATGCTGTGGGAACTGAAGAAAACCACATCCGGCTTTACTTCGTCGATCAGATCCCCAATATTGTCGGGATTAAATGTAGTGAATACAAGTAGTCCTCTTTCTCTGAGCAGTTGCCCTTCTGCCATTAATGATGCAGGGTCGTCCCCAACGAGCAATACCTTTATGCGCATAAACAGGCGTTTTTAATATGCCTTTAAAAATCATGCCATCGTTTTCGTTATGTGTTTAATATCTTTACAGGCTACCAACGTTTTAAATGATGTCTGTTACTCCAAAGTCCTTTCTGGGCGAAATAACTGCACTCACCATTGCCACGCCTGATATAGACGCGTCTTTCGCGTGTTATAAAAAGCTGGGGTTCACTGAAGTGTTTCGTGCCGACTGGCCGTTTCCGTGGATGCAGGTGAGCGATGGTGTACTACTTATTATGCTGCGCAAGGATCCGCAACCGTACCTGGCACTGACGTACTATGTGAAGGACCTCGATAAGGTAGTTTCATTGCTGGGGAAAAAAGGTATTGAATTTGTGCAGAAACCTAAAAAAACTGACCAGGTGCGGCGCTACTTATTCCTGTCACCGGATGGCTTGAATATCAGCCTGGTGGGTATTGTTGATGGTTTCGCTCAACCACCGGGTCCCGGTATGCTTGCTATGCTCCCTGAGGACTATTTCAAACCGGAGAAATACGTGAATAAGACTATTGGTTTGTTTGGTGAGTTGGCGCATCGTGTTAAGGACCTCAAGGCATCGCTCGCGTACTGGGCGCTGCTTGGTTTCAAAGCTGTTTCAAAATTTGAGCATCCTTATCCATGGGCTATAGTGTCTGACGGACTGAGTATTGTTGGTTTGCATCAGTCCGCTCATTTCAGTTATCCTGCTATTACTTACTTCGCCGCCGACATGAAGCTGAAGATAGACAGGCTGAAGAAAGCGGGACTGACTAATTTCACTCAGAAAAATGACGTTGACGTAGTGCTCACAATGCCGGAACAGCAGCACATTTTTCTGTTCAATATGGGGATGCCTGCCGCTGCCAAACCAACGGCGATCACCCTGCATACGTTGGAAACAAAAAGGTTGTTGCTCAAGGAACTTAACCCTGAAGTGTTGCGCCAAATCTACAGCACGTGTACTGACGATGAGGCTATGAAACTGGTTGGCGTGGCCACAAAAGAACAACTCGATGCGGAGCGCGCGAAATTTGAGAACGGAATGACTACGTACCGTACTTCATTCAAGACATTTGTACTGATTGAGAAAGCAACAGGCAATGCTATTGGTAAATGTGGTTTTCACAATTGGTACGCTATGCACAGCAGGGCTGAGTTTGGTTATTTAATGGAGGACGAATCGGCAAGAGGGAAGGGACTCATGACAGAAGCAGCCCGCGCGGTAATCGCACATGGGTTTGAGGCGATGGGGCTCAACAGGATAGAAGCGTTTGTGGGGCCTCAGAATGTGCCCTCTCTGAAAATTGTGACTGGTTGTGGTTTCGTTCAGGAAGGAGTGCTACGGTCGCACTTCTGCAGGGATGGCATTATGGAAGATTCAGTTATCTTCTCGCTACTGGCAAATGAATATGAGCAGGTGAAACTGTTGTGGAAAGACAAGTGACGGCTAATTCAGGTTCAGCCCCACAGTGAACCCGATACATGGCTGGCCTTCGTATATCCACTCGCTGTGGTTTTTGTCCAGCAGGTGATCGGTACCCAGGGCAATACCAATCGTAAAATGGCCCGCAGCAATGTTTGCGGCCACGCCAGTCAGCAGCAACGCACCTTCATACTGGTAGGGGTAGTTGGGGTTGCGCAATGAAAATGCGTCTATGTATGCATTTCCCATACCCAGGAACAGGCCGGCGCTGTATCCAACGTGCTTTATTTTTTGCTTGTATGTGTTGAGTGGTGTACGCCGGTAACTGAGTTTATAGGCGTCTATCCGGTAGCCGCCATACAATGCCCCGTTGAAATTATTAGTGAGTTGGTTGGGGTAGCCAAATACTGGAGGCCGGTAGTTAATAGGTATCGTCATTACGTCCAGGTCGAAAGAAGGTTTGTAGAAGACGTGCAGCACTTTATTGTCTTTGAACTTTTTTTGCCGGCTGGTATAGTCTACCCGTTGCTTGGTCATAATAGCAGTAGAGTCTTTGAATTCCCGCACGGGGAAAACGGTCAGGGTATCATCGTCTACCTTCAGCACATAAACCCTGCTATCGTGCGAGAATTTCTTTGTCCGGTATACGCCGTCGGTGAAACTGTATTTAGCGCTTTGGTGCAGCATATCACAACCGCTAAAAGAGGCCATGGCAAACAGCAAAAAAACAACAAAAGGTACTTTTCTATTCATAATCATGTGTGCATACATAGGATATAAAAACAATGCCATAGCCGGATTGTTACCAGTATTGTATGCTTATTCGTTGATAATTCGTTATTTTTGGACAAAATAATCATTAAGAAATAATGTCGCAGGGAAAATTAATTACGATGGATGAGTTTACCATCCAGGAGACCCGGAAATTTCCACAGGCTACCGGCGAATTGTCGGCATTGCTCAGGGATATTGGCCTGGCAGGCAAGATAGTAAACAAGCAGGTGCGCAAAGCAGGGCTCGTAGATATACTGGGCGCTCACGGCGCTACCAATGTGCAGGGCGAAGAGCAGATGAAGCTGGATGTATTTGCAAACGAGACGCTGATAAATATCCTGAAGAACAGTAACGACTGCGCCGGCATAGCCTCTGAGGAAAACGATAATCATGTTTGCTATGAAGATACCTTCTCCGCAAATTCAAAATATGTAGTGCTGTTCGATCCGCTCGATGGTTCTTCCAATATCGATGTCAACGCGCCCATCGGCACCATATTCGCTATCTACCGCCGTGTGAGCGAAATGGGCAAGCCCTGTACGGAAGCTGACTTCCTGCAGCCGGGCAACCGCCTGATGGCAGCAGGTTATATCATTTACGGTTCCAGTACTATGATGGTATATGCTACCAGGATAAGTGTCAACGGCTTTACCCTGGAGCCATCTATTGGCGAATTCTGCCTGTCGCACCCAAATATGAAAGTGCCTGAGAACGGTAAGATATATTCCCTCAACCAGGGCAATACTATCAAATATAGCGAGGGCATGGTGGCCTACCTCAATTATTGCATGGAAAGCAATAAGGAAGAGAACAGGCCTTACTCACACCGTTATATAGGTTCTATGGTGGCAGATATGCACCGTACCCTTATAAAGGGAGGTATATTCATTTATCCCGCTGATAAGAGCAACAAAAACGGCAAGCTGCGCCTGCAATACGAATGTAACCCAATGGCTTTCATAGTGGAGGCGGCAGGTGGTAAGGCTTCTACCGGTTATGGCAATGTGCTGGATGTGCAGCCTACCGAGCTACACCAGCGCGTGCCTATATTCATTGGCTCTAAGAATATGGTAAATAAGGTATTGGAGTACATAAAAGAAAAAGAAACCGTAGCGTAAGCAACGCTTTCTTTATAATAGTAACAGCCGGGCCTTTTGGTTCGGCTTTTTTGTTAGCTCTGATGGTGTGAAGTGAATCCTATTCTATTTTTTTGGCAGACATGTGATAACTTTAGACAACAATAACTTGTTATGGCAGCGCAAAAAGTTTGTGAACATATCAGCAGCATTAAGGAGCTTAAAGAGCCGAAAGCATATGAATGTGAAGAGTGTATAAAGACAGGCAGCACCTGGATGCACCTGCGTACCTGCCAGACCTGCGGCGCTACGTTATGCTGCGACAACTCGCCAAACAAGCACATGACGGCTCACTACCACAAAGCAAAGCACCCGGTAGTGATATCTGCCGAGCCGGGTGAAAAATGGCTATGGTGTTATCCTGATGAACTGTTTGTGGACTACGAGTAGGCTATATATCTTTTAGTGGTACAACTTTCAGGTCCGCTATATCCCAGCCCGACAGGGTAGCGCCTGCCATATAGCAGCTTTCCAGGAAAGCCAGTAAATCTTTATGCGGGTCAGCAGATGTCCTGAGATCATCATACATAAGCAAAGCCATAGGGCTACCATTAGATAGCTGCCATTTCGCAACCGGTGGTGCCAAGGGTTCTTTGTCCAGGTCTTTCGGAGAAGGGTAGGTGTAGGAGTAAAACGCTGCGCCTCTTACGTTCTCATCACCTGCCCAAAAACCAAAGCTGATGAGTTCATGGCTGTAGGCGTCTTTATTAGAAATGTTGGCACCCGGCGGCATAGCAGGAGCCCTTCTGCCGCAGAAGCGGGTAACTACAAGGTCCATATGATGCCAGAATAGCTGCACGGGGCTTGTCTTGCCATAGAACCGACCGCTGAATTCGGTAAACACCTCGCATGTCCATACCAGTATTCGCCAGAATTTCTGAACATACTCGGCGTTATAACTGTTATAGTTAGTCAGCTCTTTAAATGGAGTGGTCATAGGGTTAGCATCAGGCATGCCGTAAGGGTGCGGTATTATCTTTACCGGTATGTTCAACTTCTCCAGTATGGCAAACATCTTCTTATACAAGTCGGCAACACTTAGTCCATCCGTAAGCGGAAAGGACTCATGAATGCCCTTGCTGGTAACCAGCTCCACTTTATGCTCGAGGAAGTTGAATTGGATATCGAACGTGAAATCGTTTGCAGGCATGGTGTGGGTGATGAGCCCTTTGGCATTCACGAGGAAAGTAATGTTCCACCAATGGTTTTTACGGGGCATAAGTGCCAACTGTATCTTGCCTACTACCTGCAGATATAAATTAAGCGTTGTTTTGCTTTGCTCCCACGCAGCAAGGTCAAGTGATGGTAAGCTCGTTGTTGTCATAAAGAGTAGGTTGCTACTTACAAATTTAAGGCTATTTGCACACAAAGTGTAGCAGCTATAAACAACAAAGCGTAACACTTGTTACGGTGTTACGCTTTGTTACTATGTTACGTTTCCTGTATCGGTTAACTGAACAGGAACTCGATATCGTCTTTTGTGAGGCGCTTCTGGAATGCACTGTCGTCGCCTACGAGGTCGTTGGCCAGTGCGCGTTTATGCTCCTGCAGCTGTAGCATCTTTTCTTCCAGCGTATCCTTACAGATAAGGCGGTAAGCGAAGATGTTCTTGGTTTGTCCTATACGGTGTGTACGGTCAATAGCCTGTTGTTCCACGGCCGGGTTCCACCATGGGTCTACTATGTATACATAGTCAGCCGCCGTAAGGTTCAAACCTATACCACCTGCTTTCAGCGATATAAGGAATACCCGGCATTCATGATTGTTCTGGAATTCCTGTATGGCTGCCTCGCGCTCATTGGCGGTGCTGCTGCCATCGAAGTACACATGGCTGATGCCGTCGTCTTCCAGCTTCTTTCTTATCAGCGCCAGCATACCCAGGAACTGCGAGAATATCAGCACCTTGTGGTCGCCTACGTTTTCCTCTATTTCGCGTGACAACTCATCCAGCTTTATAGAGTAGTTGTGGTAGCGCTCTTCTTCGTTCATGATGGCGGGCGAGTCACATATCTGGCGCAGCTTGGTCAGTCCCTGCAGTATATGCATCTGCGAGCGTTCCATGCCCTTCTCTTCTATCATGCCCAGTATCTGAGAGCGGTATATATTGCGATATGCCTCGTATATCTTGCGCTGTTCGGGGCCCATTTCGCAATACAATATGGTCTCTGTTTTTTCCGGCAGGTCTTTGGCCACCTGCTCCTTGGTGCGGCGCAGCAGGAAGGGGTAAGTAAGCTTACGCAACTGCTGCTTCACATCGTCTTCCCTGAACTTATCTATAGGGGTAGCAAATTCACTCATGAAGAATTCACGGCTGCCCAGCATACCGGGGTTCAGGAAATTCATCTGTGCGTACAGGTCAAAGGTGTTGTTCTGCACGGGCGTACCGCTTAGTGCCAGGCGGTTCTTGCTGTTGAGCAGCAGAGATGCCTTGGCTACCTGCGACTGCGGGTTTTTGATCGACTGCGATTCATCCAGCACCACATAATCAAATTGTATTTCCTTGAACGACTTTATATCGCCGCGCATGGTGCCGTAGGTAGTGATGATGATATCAATGTTTTCATACGCCCCGAGGCTTATATTGCGCTTCGGCCCATGATGGATCACGTGCGTCAGTTCGGGTGTGAATTTTTTTATTTCATTCTCCCAGTTATACATCAGGGTAGTAGGGCATACCACTAAGTATTTTACCTGCTCCACGCTCTTGTTCTTATAATGCTGGAAGAACGTAAGCGTCTGCACCGTCTTACCAAGACCCATATCATCGGCCAGTATGCCGCCCCATCCTGCTTCATTCAGGAAGATGAGCCACTGGAACCCAGCCAACTGGTAGGGTCTCAACTGCGCCTTCAGGTGTTCCGGCGGAACGATGAGGCTATAGTCGTTTGTTAATATATTTTCGAGTTTCTCTTTCTTTACTTCCAGTTCCTGCTGTAGTGCGTCTTCATCTATCTCTTTCAGCAATTCATCGAGTACGCTGAAGTGGTATTTTTTCAGCCTTATCTTATTGCCCCGCGTCTCACCCATCTTCAGCAGCAGGGTATATTTCTTCAGCCACTCTTCAGGCAGCAGGCCTATAGAGCCATCGGCCAGCTTCACAAAATTTTGTTTTTGTGTCAGGGCTTTCTTTACTTCTATAATAGACACCGACTGCTCCCCGAACTTCAGTTCCACAGATGCGTCAAACCAGTCTATGCCGCTGCTTACCTGTATCTGTGTTTCCGGTTTATGGGTATTTACACGTAGGGTCCGCAGGGTATCAAAGCCCAGCATCTCTACATGATTTTCACGCAATACTTCCGTGAAGCGGTAAAACCAGTTATTGGCTAATACCACCGTGCCCGGCAAATAATAAAAACCTTCTTTTTTCTGGTATTGAATGTCGGAATGTAGCGTCGACAGCAGCTCCATAAATTCCTGCTCCGCCGCTTCATTCCGCTGCATGATCTTCACTATGCCGTTCTGTGATTGTATCACATCGCCAAAATGGCCGGGGCGTATCTCTATACCGTTATATACAAATGCGGGCTGGAGCATCAATATCTGCTCCCGTTCCTGCAGGTACAGGCGGGTATCAGGCCTGGCCTGCACCACATGTTCTGTCAACTCTTCCGAGAAATGCACATGCACCAGGTTGCTCCAGTCCATCACTGTATTCTTCAGGAAGTCAGGCCATTTCGCTGCCGTAACGGTCATCTTGCCGTTTGCGGGGAAAGCGGCTACCAGCTTCATCTCCTGCATACTGCCTGCGCAGCATATATGGCCATCGCTCAGTAGCAGCGCTTCGTTCAGCATCTTCACATCTGTGAACGCCACTGCATTATTATTTATGATCCACTCGAGGGTCAGTGAATATCCTTTTCCTTCTTTCTTCGCTATGATCTGCGGGTGAGCAGGCCGCTCAGAGAACTCTACCTGCTGCAGGGCCGTTGATGACAGCGCTTTGCCTTTCTTCTTGATGTACAGGAAGTGGTGCGCCGAATATCGGTCTAATAACTTCTGGTATTTCGGCAGCAGGTATTCCCATACCTGCTCCTTTACTTCTTCTTCCGGAACGTCTTTCAGCACCGCGTCATAGTCATTCAGAAAATCGCCGAAAGGCAGGTTCTTCTTCAGGTATTTCAGCAATTCTTCCGGCTGGAATTTCCTGATCACCGGCAGCAGGTCGCGGTCCTCGGTCTTATACCTTGTTGGGTTTATATATTGCAGCAACTCCAGTTTATCTATGCTGCCTGCAAACTTTGTTTCCTTTTCATCTGCCGTGCCAGCTACCAGCAGCACATCTACAAACGGGAAGTGGGGTACATCCGTATCCAGCACTATGCCCAATCGTTTCTCTTCCGGAGGGGCTGTTGCCACTGCGGTTTCGCTCATCACCGGCTTAGCCACCGGTTGCTTCGCTTCTACTTTTTTTATCGAAGTATCTAAGACCCTCAGGAAGGGTTTGTTGTTCTCGTACGTGAATGTGAACTTGTTTGTCAGGTCATCATTCAGGCTGTAGCCATACTGCTCCAGCAGTTTATTTTTCTGCACATCCCAGTTCTGCATAGACTGGAAGTACTGTGCGCCATGCGATTTTAATACCTGCAGGAATACAGTTGCTTTATGCACGCATAGCGGATGTGTTTTCTCATCGCATCCGCAAGAGGTATCAAAGTACCGTTCTTCGTTCTGCTTTATGGTTACATGGTATGTCTTTTCGTCATCAGGTACTTCGGCTTCGATCCTGTCGTTTTTATTCGTGACAATGATTGCTTTGTTAGATGCCGCCAGCCGCTCGGCCTTATCTAAGGAGTCGCCATTGGTAAAGATCAGCAGCATCTGCCTGTTAATCTGCCGCATACGCACTACTGTATGCTTCTGGTCGTAGGTGATGTTAGTATCCTCAAAAAATCCGCTCTGCAATATATCATTGAGCTGGAAGAGCGCAGCAACCTCATGGCGGCATATCTCACCCAGGTTATACGGGCACTGTCACCTTACCGACAGTTCTTTCGGTTGCAGGTACTTGTTAACGGTAACAGTGTAATAGTTCTGGTACAGGTCGTTCCGTACCCGGAATCGCACCTGCTCCAGCAAATGGTCTACATCCAGCATCTGGACGCCCGATGTATAGAATATTTTCTTACCACGGCGTATTACTTCTTCGTTTCCGTGATTATATACGTGTTTGAGTATTGGGGGTAATGACATTTATCTGTGCTGCGGTTCAAAAAAGGCAATCTGCAAAAGTACCGAAAAACCGTCGTACTTCAATCGGGTTTGCTATAAATATATGTTAAACGAACTGCTATATATAGACGGTCAAAATATGGAAATGAACATAGCGGGAGGCAGGCTAATAAAGCCTTACGCGGGGATCTACCCATGCATAAAAAAGGTCGGTAAAAAGATTGATGATGATAAAAATAAATGCGGTCAGCAATACTGACCCCATCACCAGCGGAAAATCAAATTTATCCAGTGCATCTACGGTTATCTTCCCTATTCCTTTCCATCCGAAAATATATTCCACAAAAAAAGATCCGGCAAGTAGCTCCGCGAGCCAGGCCGATACTGCAGTTATTACCGGGTTCAGCGCATTTGGTAATGCGTGCCGGAACAGGGCCTGCGTTGGTGATAATCCTTTTGCATATGCTGTGCGGATGTAGTCCTGCGAAAGAGTATCCAGTACGGCGCTGCGGGTGAGCTGCGCTATTATTGCCAGCGGCCTGATCCCCAGCGCAAACGCGGGGAGTATGAGATTTCGCAGGGCCAGGTGCCTGCCACCCATAGGGTCATATTCCCACAGGCTGCCGGTCATGTTCAGCCCCGTATAGCTATGCAGCAGGTAGCCAAAAACGAACGCTATGAGCAGCCCCGCAAAAAACGAAGGCATGGAAATGCCTGCTACGCTCGCCACTATGGCTGATGTATCCATCCACGTGCCTTTTTTCAGCGCGGCCAGCACACCCAGCAATATACCCGCAATGGTGGCAAACGTCATTGCCGTTAGCGCCAGCAGCGCAGTGCCGGGTATACCCTCGGCAAGTATGGTATTTACTTCTTTCTTACTGCTGTAAGAGCGGCCCAGGTAAGGCCATTTGAGCACCAGTGCCTTGTTGGCCGGCAGGGGAAGTAAACGCACATAATTGTACTGTTGCCGGGCGGCATCACTGCGGGCATTGATGCTCAGTGGCAGCAGGTCATTCAGGTACAGGAGGTAACGGGTCACCAATGGCTTGTCTAAGTTCAGCGCCTTGCGAGCGTTCTCTACCGATGCCAGGTCGCTCCGTTGTCCCATTGTCAGTCGCGCAGGGTCTGCCGGCAGCACATTAAAGAGAAAGAAGACGAAAGTTACCACGCCCCACAACACCAGCAGGCTATAACGCAAACGTTTTCCCAGGAAGCGGATCATGATATTAAATGTACAAAAAACAAACGGTCTTATTTGAGCTTCTTGCTAAAGGAGATACCGGAGACAAAGAACCCCGATTGCTGGTGCGCTTTCACGCTCAGGTGGTTGCCATGCCAGGTGTCAGATACTACCTGGTCACAGCCTTTTTTTACAAACCATTTTTCCAGCGATTTGTAGAGCAGCATACCCGTGCCCTGTCCGCGGCTGTCTTTCAGCACCAGCCAGTCCTCCAACTTGCCTATGTGGCCTTTCACCAGGCTGGCATCCACCTCCACGCTGCCTATTATGAACCCGATCACTTTTGCTTCCGCGTTCTTTGCCAGGTATATCTTCCAGGTGTCGTTCTTACTGGCATGTATCTCATTGACGTATTTGCGGTAAGCCTTTTCCATGTTTTTCTCTTCCCTCAGTTCCCGGTGCTGTGCCTCAGCGTTTTCCTTGAAGTAGTGGCAATGAAGTTCCATCAGCAGCACCATCAACTCATCGGCATGGGTGTGATGGTAGTCCGTTATCGTGATCTTATCTGCCGTTTTCGCCGTTTTCATTGTGTTGTCAGATTACGAAATTTAAAAAGACACTATTGCAAGTGTCTTTTTAAATCCGGTATTTTTTAGGTTGGTTATTTGAATTCCAGGTTGCCGTTATCCAGTACCATATCCTTCGGATAATCTAAGTAACTCCACTTCTGCATCACTACGCCATCCTTCATCAGCATCAGCCCGGGATTGGTGCGCATAGCAGTTTTGCTCACCGTGCCATCAAGGGTCATCATCGGCACGTCCATTACATTCCATTCTTTGCGGTAGGGCAGGGCTACATCGTAGGTCACAGAGCTCAGCAGGTAGATAGGTATGTGCATGGTAGCCGCCTTGCTGATGATCGTGCGCAGCCGGTCCATATTGGCCGTGCTGGCATTTTCAGGCTGGCGCAGGTACCAGAGAAATACATAGCCTTTCGCGGTAAGTATGGCCTGTGTCTGGTCGGTGCCGTCAGAGTCTGTGAATGCGAAATCGTGGGGTATCTTCGGTTGCCCGGTACCTTCTTTTATCAGCTTGCTGTCGCTCGATACGAATTTCCATGTAGTGTCCTGCCATGGGTAGTTTTCTGATGTGAAATTTTTCTTCACGCCGCCTTTCTCGTATACGAATGTGGTCTGGTAAACCGGTGAGGTAGCTCCCGGCTCGGGCTGCATTTTCTGCCAGATGTTATTGCCCACTCTGTATGCCAGGCAATCATGTATGGGCAAGTGTTTCAGCGTCCACCACTGGCTGCCAAATGCGAATACGATGGCTATGGTCATGATGGAGAAATTGATGGCCTTATTGCTGAAGACGGCAGATATCTTGCTGCGGTTCATATACAGCACTATAGCCATAGCGGTGAGCGCGACATCTTTATAAAAGGTCACCGAATTAGACAGCGGAATACAATCGCCAAAGCAGCCACACTCTTTTATTTTTCCCGAGTAAAGCACATAGCCGGTGAGGAAGGTATAGAAAATGTTCAGCAGCAGCAACAAGGTCACATACGTGCGGAACGCAGTGCCCACCAGCATTGCCACGCCGGATATGATCTCGAACGCGATCATGAGCACAGACAGGGCCAGGGTATAATGGGTCATGAAAGTTATGTTCCACACCTCAAAGAATTCATCCATTTTATACGTGAGGCCCAGCGGGTCGTTTGCTTTTACCAGCCCGGAGAAAATAAACAACACACCGACGATGATCCTTAACGTCCAGAGGAGATATTTCATATAAATACTAAATAGTTTAAAAGGTTAAATGGCTTCTTCCCTAACTTTACTCACCAAATATACGTAGTGTCAGGTCAATCCCAAATCGTCAGTTTAAAATCATAAATAATTTGTCCGTACTTCACAGCAAAGGCAGGTTACCCGATCTCTCGCAACCCGTGGTCATGGGCATACTCAATGCCACGCCCGATAGCTTCTACGACATAGGACACGCAGGCGATGCAGATGCCCTCCTGCGATTTGCTGAAAAAATGTTAAAAGATGGCGCCGCCATCCTCGACATAGGTGGGGCCAGCACAAAACCGGGGCAGGAACTTGTATCGCCAGATGAAGAACTGCGCCGGGTGATGCCGGTCGTTACTGCCGTCCATCGCAGCTTTCCGGATGCCTGGCTGTCTATAGATACCTACAACGCAAAGGTGGCTAAGGAAGCAGTTGAGGCGGGTGTAGCCATTGTCAACGATGTTAGCGGCGGCAGGTTCGATAAAGCCATGCTCCCCACTGTAGCCGCGCTGAAAGTGCCATATATAGCCATGCATATGCAGGGCACACCAGCGACCATGCAGCAGGATCCTACATACAATGATGTAGTAGCAGAAGTATACGCCTACCTCGCTGATATATGCGCCCGGTGCCAGGCGGCAGGTATCACCAATGTGGTGCTTGATCCCGGATTTGGTTTCGGTAAAACCGTCGCTCACAACTTTGCGCTCCTTCGTTCTTTTGGCGAGTTTCGTGCTTTGGGCAAGCCGCTGCTGGCGGGCGTTTCCCGCAAGTCTATGATCTGCAAGGTATTGAAGGTCAATCCGCCCCATGCGCTCAATGGGACTACTGCGCTGAATATGGTGGCCCTGCAGCAGGGCGCTAACATACTCCGGGTACATGATGTGAAAGAAGCAATGGAAGTAATAAAGCTGTATGCCGAATTAAAAGGGTAGGCTTTAACTAATGTTTAGCGGGTTCATTTGTTTCCTGATCTTTAACTTTAGGTATGCGTAAGCGTTTTTTACAGGCATTTGTTTTCGTCATCACTTCTTTATCCGTCACATCGGCGCGTGCGCAGTTCCAGGCGGTGTATGTGGCTGTCAATGGTCTCACCTGTTCGCAATGCTCCCGCACAGTGGAGTTGAAGATACGCAAGCTCCCCTTTGTAGCTGATGTGCAGATGAACCTCCAGCACACCGAGGGCAAGGTGCTGCTCAAAAAAGATAAAAAGGCCAGCATGGAGCAGATAGCCCAGGCAGTGGTAGATGCCGGCTTCTCCGTCCGCTCCCTGCAAGCCGATCTTAAAACCGATGATATAGCAATATCTGCTTCCTGCTTTAATTACAGTGGTGATCAGTACGTGTTTGCGTCAGCGCCGCAGATGCCGGTAAAGGGAACAATTAAATTGAAGTTCATAGGCAAAAGATACATGCCTAAAAGCGAGCTAAAAAAAGAGCCCGTGCCCGCGAAGACCGGTTGTGGCCCTACCTTCGGCACAGTGTACTACGTTTCTGCTACATAGCGCGCTCGCCTGTGCATTATTTCCTACTTTTACCATGCCTTCCCGGTTATGAAAAGCATTGTCATTTTTGTTTTATTCTTTGTAGTGTCACCGGCCTTAAGAGCGCAGGAGCTCTTCCCGGTAGCGGAACCTGCAAGCACGGTGCCCAAGGGCGCGCTCGGTGTTCGCCTGTTTGATGAAGGATATAAAGAATCCGGCCTGGTGCGCGATCTCGCGGCATGCAGGTTGATGTATGGGATCACGCCCCGGCTGTCGCTCTACGGCACCGTCACTGCTTCCGATTTTCATGAGAAAACATTGCCCTTCGATTTTATCTCGCATAATCATGGCGGACAAACCTTCGGTGGCGCCAATACCCCGGCACAGGGTGTTGCATACCCGCTTATTTATAACAGCGTAGACCTTTATGCCAAGTACCGCTTCGTCTCCTCCGACGGGCAGAATACGCACTTCCGCATGGCTGCTTATGCCGAAGCTTCTAAGGTGTCGCCGCCCTCGCACGAGGCAGAGCCCGACCTCCTCATACATACCTCCGGCTTTGGCGCCGGCCTCATCGCCACATGGCTCCGGCAGCGGTTCGCGGGTTCGTTGTCCTCAGGTTTTATTTTGCCCCTGGCATATAGTGGTGATGCCTACGACAGATACGGTGGCATTTACCCCACTACCATCACATATGGCAATGCCCTCACCTACAGCCTCTCATTGGGGTATCGTTTGCTCCCGGCAAGTTATACGGGTTACCGACAGACCAACTGGAATGTATATATAGAGTTCACCGGTAAAGCCTATGGTGCCGCACAGGTATCGCAAAAAGACGGTCCAGCCGCCAATGCCTTGCCCATACCCATTACCATCAATACTCCCATACTGCAGGCGGGCAGCTATCTTGATGTAATCCCCGGTATACAATGCATCCTGAGCTCTACCTACCGTATCGATTTTTCAACTGCGCTCCCGCTTGTCAACAAGTCATACGACCACCTCTATCCCTTCGTCCTGGTGGGTATACAGCGTTACTTCTTTTTCAGCAACTCGGGAAAAAGTGATAAATTGGCCCCGTGAAAGCCCGTTTCTTAGCCGTCATACTAGTTGTTATTACCTGTTTTATTACTGCCCAGAGCTGTAAGAAGCCGGTCAAGGTGCCTACGTCAGGTGGTGGATTGGGTGGCACGTTTACTATTGTCGTCACCCCGGAGCATCATGGCTTCTTTGTAGATACCTGCACTATATATATAAAGTACAACACGCTGGACGCACCCGCCAATGGCATTTACGATGACTCGATGGTATGCCTTATGGTTGATACTACACCCGTTGCAGTATTCGCAGGCCTCCGCGCCGGCGACTATTATATATATGCGCATGGCTATCATGCACTGTATGTGCCGCCTTATGTAAAGGGCGGTGTGCCTTGCACACTCGGCACATTAGATACCGTGAACGTTATAGTGCCTACTTATTCTTATTAAAGCTGGTTGTTGGAGCCCTATAGCTTCCTGCGTTTCATCTCCTTGTCTATCAGGCCCAGTTCCCGTCCAGTTTGCCCGGCCACAGAAGTGTTTTCCTGTGCGCGCCTCATCAGGTAGGGCAGTACATCCTTTACCGGCCCGTATGGCAGGTACTTGGCCACATGGTAGCCGCTATGTGCCAGGTTGAAGGAGATATTATCGCTCATGCCATATAGCTGTGAGAAGTAAACTTTGTCGGTCTGCGCAGGTATCCCGTGCGTGTCCATGTATTTGGCTACCTTGAAGCAGCTTGCCTCGTTGTGGGTCCCTACAAACAAGGCAAGGCCATCCAGATGCTCCAGGCAGAACTGCGTTGCCGCATCATAGTCTTTGTCTGTCCCTTCCTTGTCCGGTTGTATCGGCGACTTATAT